>JAAEMC010000334.1 GCA_024225895.1 Desulfobacteraceae bacterium
GAATTATCCGGTTTTTAATTTTTATGATTAAATGATTATCAAAAGTATAAACAAAGGAGAAACTCGGATGGGAATGTTCTTTTACCGCATAGTTGCATGGGCCTGTCATGGGCATGAAAAGCTGGACCTTGTCGGCAATAAAACAATCCGTATTTTTCAACTGATCTGTTGAGATCTCTCCAATCAAGGTTTTTATTTTTTCTATTGCAATCTTATCCATAACTGATATTCACTTTTTTTCAATATATCCCCGGGCTTTTATGAACCGGATACTTTTTTGGTATAGCATTTTTATCCGTACTTACAATCAGAAAATGGATATGATTTGAGGTTTCAAGAAAAATTCACTAAAATGAGGTAGTAAATTTGAGCCAATACGTCTGGTTGACAAATCAGTTAAATATCTATAATAATTACATCTTTTAAAAACAGGCCGGTTACCCGGCCAGAGCAAGGAAACAGATACATGAGTACCATAATTCGGGATCAAGAGGGCACAGGACTTGAAGATACACAAAATACGCTTGCAGCTATTCGAAGCTGTATTCCTGTTTTGGAAAAGATTGCAGATCAATCCGATCTTTTGGCCCAATTGTCGGAACACGAAAGGATCGCTTTAATCAGGGCGGCCGGAAAAATATCCCGGCCGGATAAAAAGGAGATCAAAAAACGCAATAAGGATAAAAAGCGGCAAAAGCGCCTGGCCATAGTAGAGAAAGAGCGGCGGCTAAGGGCCGGTACCGGCATCCGCAAGGCCCGGGAAGCAAGCGTGTTTACCGCGCCTGTGCAGATTCCGGGTTCGGCAGGTCCGGCTGGTTCAACGCGTCCAGTGGGTCCGGCACCTGAAACTCCCGGAAGAGTGAATCGGCTTGAAACCGCCCGCAACTGCTATGTCTGCAAGGCTGAATTTACTGAACTCCACCATTTTTACGATACCATGTGCCCGGAATGCGCCCAATTTAATTACCAAAAGCGCTTTCAGACAGCTTGCCTAAAAGACCGGGTGGCTTTAATCACAGGCTCCAGGCTTAAGATCGGATATCAGGCCACATTAATGATGCTCAAGGCAGGAGCCCGGGTTATTGCCACGACCCGGTTTCCCAAGGATTCCGCCCTGAGATTTTCCAGGGAGCCGGATTTTTCCGACTGGGGTCACAGGCTCCAGGTTTACGGACTGGATCTTCGCCATACCCCCAGTGTGGAATTGTTCTGTGACTATATAAAAGAAACCTACCAGCGCCTGGATATCCTTATTAATAATGCCGCCCAGACGGTCAGGCGCCCCCCGGGGTTCTATGCCCATCTCATGGCAAATGAAACAAAAGAGGTGATCAAACTACCCCAAAAAGCCCAGAGCCTTTTGGGTCAGTACAAGACCTGCATCTCGCAGCTGGAATACGGGCAGACGCAGGATGTGGGAAGAGAAAAGGCCTTGCCTGTATCATGGAACGGCACTGCCCCGGGGATCGGGTTGCGCATGTCAGCCCAGCTGTCCCAGATCCCGTATTCCTATGATCATTCCCTGGATGTACCCCAGGTCTTTCCTGCTGAAAAGCTGGATGCCGACCTCCAGCAGGTGGATCTTCGGAAAACCAATTCCTGGCGGCTGCGGCTGGGGGATATCCAGACGTCGGAAATGCTGGAGATCCAGCTGGTTAATTCCGTGGCCCCTTTTGTCCTGTGCAACCGGCTGGCGGAATTGATGAAAAACGATTTTACGGGGCAAAAACATATTGTCAATGTCTCGGCCATGGAAGGCAAGTTCATGAGGTTTAAAAAGGGCAGCCGTCACCCCCATACCAACATGGCCAAGGCCTCCTTGAACA
The DNA here is from genome assembly GCA_024225895.1 of Desulfobacteraceae bacterium. GTDB lineage: Bacteria > Desulfobacterota > Desulfobacteria > Desulfobacterales > Desulfobacteraceae > JAAEMC01. The sequence continues at coordinate 1,827 of JAAEMC010000334.1, forward strand.
TGCTAACCCATACGTCAGCCAGCGGCCTTGCCAAATACGGGATTTACATGAATGCCGTAGACACGGGCTGGGTCACGGATGAGGATCCGGCCGTTCTTGCCAGGCAAAAGGAGGATCTCCATGATTTCCAGCCGCCCCTGGATATCGTGGATGGCGCGGCCAGGGTCTGTGATCCATTCTTTCACGGCATCCTCACGGGAAAACACTGGTGCGGTAAATTTTTAAAGGACTATTTCCCCATTGACTGGTAGATCAAAAATCTTTTAACCTGTTTTTGCTCGATCCCCCATGGAGAAGCCCATGCCAAATCAACTAAATCATAAATTAGGAGCAAGTATTTATGTCTTTAAAGGATGATAGTAACAGCAGAAAAATTCTTGAAGATGTCCGTAGATCAAAGCAAGAGCGTGAAAATACCTATCGGGAACGCGCGCTTAAAATATACCCCTGGATCTGCGCCCATTGTGGCCGTGAATTCGAAGGAAAACGCCTGCGGGAACTCACGGTTCACCATAAAGACCACAACCACGACAACAATCCGCCCGATGGCAGCAACTGGGAGCTGTTGTGCATTTACTGCCATGACAATGAACATTCCCGGGACCAGGTTGCTGATGCATATGCCGACGCGACTTTGGATAATTCCTCGGGCAAAGGGGGTTCCGCCAATCCCTTTGCCGGGCTTGGGGACTTATTAAAAGGAAAACTTTAACTGGTTTGTTGTTTTTGGATGATTATATTGTAGTGTTCCATGAGGTCTGGATATTGTTTCAACGCTTTTTTACCTTGGGGGTGGAGCCTGTACACTCCTCTTTTTACTCTTTCAAACCATCTGTAATGGTTATCGTATAAAATACGCTGGGTCTTTTTTGAGGTTCCCATCTTCCGGAGCCGGGCAGGGGATAATTCATTAAACGATACAAGAAGACAGGCGATGTGAATGGCTTGTTCCCTATAAGCTGTTATGATCTTTTTCCCGGAACTGCCGCCGGTATTAAAATTGCCTGTTCGACCGGAAATTTCCCGGATGATATGCCGCCTTTTCTTGTGGCTTTTTTTCTTTTTAAATTCAGACGGATGAAATATAATTTCCACTTTTGTCTTGGTTTTTAAAAAAGTGATAAGAATCAGGCCGAGTTCCAGGCGTTTGAGAAGATGGCATGCGCCTTTCCAGTTTCGAGGCCGTTTTTTGCCAGTATCCAATGCAACTGCCACATAAACTGAATCTGCAAATTTCTGTCGGTTCGCCGCCTGGACCAGCAGGGATAAATTAAGATTTTTTTTTAGCTCTATAACCACCAGTTCATCTTCTTTGGTTGCTGTGATATCACAATGAAGCACTTCGGCCTTAACAGTGTATCCTTGTTTTATCAGGTAATCCTGAACCGGTTCGAACAGGTCTGATTCGCTTATTGGTTTTTTGGACAAATGGGCACCCAGCACCTTTTACGTTTCATTTTTACGATTATCGTTTCCTGCCTGCAAAAATTAAGATTACTTTTAATACAATTCATATATTTTTAAAACCATTATCCCTAATCATAAATC
>JAAEMC010000335.1 GCA_024225895.1 Desulfobacteraceae bacterium
AAGATTTGGAGAGCCTGAAGAAGTTGCTCCGGCATTTGTGTTCCTGGCATCTGATGATGCAAGTTATATCACAGGCCAGGTACTTGGTGTTGATGGCGGATACATTGGATAACCTGAATATTTTAAAAAATAATAAATAGGAGGAAAATATGGCTTTAGAATGGATGCCCAGAGATGATGAACCAAAAGATCATGCTTTGCACAGAGAACCTCATTGGGGAACAGAGGCCCCTTGCGTGGTATATGAGAAAAAACCAGTGATGGATCCCAAAGGCAATGTGATTGAAGGCCTATACACAGCCTGGATCCGGTTGAATAATCCCAAACAATATAATTCTTATACCACTGACATGGTCAAAGGCGTCATTGCCGGTTTTGAAAATGCTTCTTTAGACAGAAGTGTCATTGCTGTTATATTCACCGGTACCGGCCCCTATGCTTTCTGTACCGGCGGCAACACCAAAGAATATTCTGAATACTATTCCAGAAGATGTGATGAATACGGCCAGTACATGGAATTGTTCAACCATATGGTGGATGCTATTTTGACTTGCAAAAAACCCACCATTTGCCGCGTCAACGGCATGCGGGTTGCCGGCGGCCAGGAAATCGGTCTGGCCTGTGATATTGCCGTATCATCCGACCTTGCCATCTTTGGCCAGGCAGGACCCAAACATGGTTCCGCTCCTGCTGGTGGATCATCCGACTTTCTGCCCTGGTTTTTGACCATGGAAGATGCCATGTGGAATTGCGTTTCCTGTGAGATGTGGTCATCCTACAAAATGAAAATGAAAGGCATGATCTCCAAGGTAGTTCCTGTGTTAAAAATTGATGGCGAATGGGTCAGAAATCCAGTTATTGAAACCGACAAGTATGTGGATGGCGGTGAGATTGTTTATGGCGAGTACAAATCCGGCCAGGCGTTGAAAGACGGAAAAGCACTTCTTAAACAGCATCAGCCCAATGCAGATTTTGAACTGCTGGACAAAGAGGTTGACAACGTGGTCTGGAAGTTTGCCAATCTTTTCCCGGGCTGCCTGATCAAATCCATTGACGGCATCCGCCAGAAAAAGAAATTTTTCTGGGATACCATGAAGGCCGACCACAGACATTGGCTGGCTGCCAACATGGGCGGAGAAGCCTTCTTGGGATTCGGCGCATTCAATACCAAGAGAATTACCGGCCAGGATACCATTGATTTCATTAAATTCCGCCAGAACGTTGCGGAAGCAAAAGACTGGGATCAGGATATGTTTGCAGAAGTCATGGGCAAACCCCAGGAATAATCATTGTGTTAAAATAAAAATGGGTC
>JAAEMC010000336.1 GCA_024225895.1 Desulfobacteraceae bacterium
TACTGCTTTCAGTAAGAGGATATGCTGGGGAAGAATATCTGGCATCTGGTTGGGTGGAATATGAAATTCGCCCAATTGTGTTCTGACATCTTCAATGAAAAAACCTTTGACATAGTTTTGCTGTTTTTCCGGATCATTTCTCCATCGTGTGCCCGGGCCCGCTGGCTCAGGCTGGGCATTACCCAAAATAATATCAACAAAATCGGCAAGACCCCGGCATTCTTTTGTGATGGTCTCCATTCCCACAATGGCACACAGGTCCTTTTTTCCGGAATCTTTTTTTACCGGATGTTGGACATACTGCCTGACAGGGGCGCTCTTTATATGGGTTTCCACCAGGATGTGAGCATTTATGCCACCAAACCCAAACGCGCTGATGCCTGCTCTTTTCGGTGTTTTCGTATTTTCGGATTTCCATTCTTCAATTTGGGTTTGCACCCTGATATTACTGCTTTGAAGCACGCTGCCCTTCGCTGGTGCTTCAAAATTGATGGAAGGGGGTAAAAAACCCTCATTCATGGCCAAAAGGGTTTTGATGAAACCAGCAGATCCTGCAGAGGTCAAAAGATGACCGATCATGGATTTTATTGATCCGATAGCCAGATCTTTATTTGCACAACCATAAGTTTCAAGCAGGGATTTAATTGTATTGAGCTCCACTTGATCGCCCACTGGAGTGCCGGAACCGTGACACTCCATATATTGGATATCCTCAGGGGACCAGGATGCATTTTTATATGCGTTTTGAAGTGATCGCAACTGTCCTTCGGATGCCGGTCCCACCAGGGTTCCTTCAATATCGTTACTTGCCCCGGCTCCGGCGATTACTCCATAAATTTTATCGCCGCACGATATGGCATCTTCCAGCCGCTTTAAAACGACGATTCCTGCGCCTTCACCTACCACGAGGCCATTGGCATCTTTGTCAAAAGGAGCACATCTGCCAGTTGGAGACAATGCCTGAAGCTGGGTAAACCCGATCTGCGTGTAGAGACAATCCGGCCTGGAAACTCCTCCTGTAACCATGACGTCCGCTTTTTTTAAAATCAGATTATCGCAAGAAAGTTTTATGGCATACAATGAAGATGCACATGCCGCATCCAGGGTGAAACATCCGCCTTCAAAACCCATGGCGCGAGCCAGAACAGCAGCAGGAAAAGATACAACACTTGCGCTTGAAAAATCTGAAGGGGTTAGTTTTCTTTGACTTTTTGCACACAATATCTGCCATGAAATCATTGCAGATGTCTGAGTCGGAAGGGATATGGCTGCCAGAATCACCCCGGTTCTTTTTTTTAATTCATTGTTTGAATAGCATCCCTCAAAAGCTTCCTTGCCGGTATGCAGCACCAACTGGTGAACCGGATCCAGGCGGTTGAGCAAATCCTTATCAACGGCAAAACCGTCCGGATCAAAATCAAATCCTGTAATCAGGCCTGCTTTGGCACAGGCAGCTTTATCCGGTAAAAGCGTATCCGCAACGATATCATTGACAGGGGCAATCCATCTTCTTTGGGGCACGTCAATGATGGCCTCTTTTTTTTGACGGATATTGGTAAGAAATTGTCCCAAGTTATTGGCCTTGGGAAATACTCCGGCCATACCGACTACTGCAATTTTATTCTTATGGTTTGCCATATGGGGTCATATAGTTGAGAAACCCTTTGATTTCAAGGCGTCTTTGTAAAACTAGTGTAAAATTACAATTGTCTTTTAGGGGATGATATGGTAAAAATTTGGTATCCGGAAATACTTACAATATACATTGTTATTTATTATTTTTTTAA
>JAAEMC010000337.1 GCA_024225895.1 Desulfobacteraceae bacterium
CAGCAAAAAAAATCCAGTATTTCGTCGAAATACCAACTGGTTCAAAAAATAAAAAAGGCCGGCCTTGTGCTTCCTGTAACCTTGTTCAGCCAAAATCTGGCTGATTATGCTCCTGTTCATCCTTTAGCCGAAAAAGAGATCTGCATTTTAAAAGACAAAACAGGCAAAAGTGAGCTTGAACAAGTAGAAGACAATCGTATTTCCAGTGCAGCCATGACCGATCTTGATATCAAATCCAGGGTGGACAATGCACAATGGTATAAAGAACTTATGATAAAAAACAAACTGGCCCTGATCAGGGAAATGGTGGTGATGACGTCCTTGGAACTAGAACAGCAAAGACAGGCCCTTTTAAGATCAAAAAGAGTAGCTTTGCTTGTGGCCCAGGACCGGGCAGCCAAGGTAAACAATACCTTTAACGGGATTTTGGACGGCCTGTATCAGCAGGCGGCCGAGGGATTCTAAGATGCAAAAGGAGTTTTTTAATATGATGAAACCATTCAAGATAATTATAGGTTGTGTGAGTCTGGTTTTAATAATTTTCACTGAGGTGTATTGTGAAGACCCCTGGTCAGTATCTGGTTTGCTTTCCGGCGCAAGAGTGGTAGGAGAAGGTTGCTGGTCTACCGGGCAGTTCGCCACTCCCCAGAATGTGAGCACAGCAGCTAATATTGCAACTTCCCTGGTAAATACCAACACCACGGTTCAATCCGGATTGATTCAAACCCAGGTTTTAGAGGCAGCAAAGGTCATTGCCCAGGAACTTGCCAAAAACCGCAAGAGCAATGAAGAGCTGTTAAATATGCAATTAGCCAAGATCTATGACTGGGAAGAAGGTAAAAATAATATTGAGAATACAAAATATGTTAAAAACCTCTTTGGTGATATTTCCAAGATAAAAAGCATATGTGCGGCCCCTGGTGTTGCAACAAAAATGCAGGTCAATGACACAACCATTAAAAAGGCGGAACAGGATCTTGAGAAATGGTTTTATGATTATTCATGGCAGTTTGATTCCATCAAGGACATTGAGGATCACCATAGTGATGGCATCTTGGATGAGAATGGAAATGACACAAATGTCAAAGGGGATAATATTATTCCAAATAGCGGGTCTCATAAAATGACCAAAGATTCTGAAGCCGGGGAATGGGAAGCCCCCGCAAAAGTGGCATCCTTGCTCCTGGATCCCATGCCGGCTCTGAATCTTTCAAAATCACAGACCAAAAGCACTGAAGTTGCAAAAAAATACGCCTTTGCCCGCAAAGTAAAAAAAGCCAGCCTGCTCATTCCCCAGATGGTCTTTAACAAAAATATAGCCGAACATTTGCCCACCCTGGAACTGGAAGATCATGTCAATGCCATATATTCGGATATGGGCCGGGACAGCGGGTATGAACCTTTAGAACTGGTGGATGGCAAAATCTCACAGGCTGCAATGACAGACCTTCTGGTAAAGAGCCGGTATAAAAACCCCAACTGGTATTCTACACTCATGGTAAAAAATGAAGTAGGGCTGCTGCGGGAATTGCTTTCCATGAAAGCCCTTCAACTGGATATGCAGCGGCAGCAATTGGAATGGACAAGACTGACCTCATTGCTTTTAGCCCAGGATATTGCTGACAAGACCAATGATCAGATGAATCCGGTATTAGATGAGCTATACCAGCAGACAGCTTCCGATAGCCAGAATTAAGATGGATAAGGATTTGACAGATTTTAGTGAAAAAAAGGGAGCAAAAAAAGCTTTGGAAAATATCATTGAGACCATGGATTTGATTCTGCTCAGAATTGAGGCGGATATTTCGAATACGGTAGATGAGGATGTGTCCGGCGAATTTATTGATGTTTCAAGACAGATACAATCGGTATTCAAACGGTTTTTGGATATTTTGGCAGATCCGGAAGAAAGAGACCATGACGATGAAAGAGAAACCGACCAGGAACAAGATGTGATTAAAGGAGAAGATCATGGCTAAAGGATTCATTCACTCTTTTTTTAAAATACCGGTCACAAAAACCATAAAAACCAGTATGGGCTTTGAAGAGCAGCGGCAGGTTTTTTCTGAGTCAAACAGCCTGTATCAAAAAGTGAAACGCTATTTTGAAACATTGAATCAAAATACAGACCCCTGGGCAGATGATGCGCCGGATATGACCGATTTTACACAGGTAATGTCCCACTGGGACATCAAAAAAGAGCAGATTTCAGGTGTTGCCAGGGGTTTAACCATCCAGATCATTCTTTTTGAATTATTGGCCTGTTACGGGGTTTATCAGCTTCTTTTCGGGCACCTTGTTGTGGCCATCCAGGGCTTTTTCCTTTTTCTTTTGGGAACCGTGGCTGTGGTCTGCCGGTTCTGGCGTCTTCAGGTTTTGTTAAGAAGACGGTTTGTTTTTTTCAAGGACTGGTTTTTATGGGGGATGTTTTCCGGTGCGGGAAAGCAGACACCAATCCGTAAGGCTCACCAACAGGGGATGAAAAATGAGTAATTCAAATCAATTTGCCGGCGGCCTGGTGGACAACGCCGTAATCCAGACCACAGACTGGTCTAAACAGATCCTGGATCACTTTTTTGGCTCAGGCTGGAACCTATTAACCCCTTCTCCGCTTCCAGACGGATCATCTCTGAGTTTGATATTCGATATCCTGGGACCCATAAATGTTGTGGCCCTTGCCATAGGGTCCATTATTTTAACCTGGGCGTTTGTCAAGAGTGTCCTGGATACGGCCAATCAAGGCGAAGCATTCGGCAAACAGGGGCTTTGGGGGCCTATCCGGTCGGCTCTTGCCGTGGCCTTGATGGCGCCCCTGGGCAAAGGACTCTGCGCTTTGCAGATTCTTATTTTGCTTTTGATAGCAGGATCCATCAATTTTGCCAATGTGATCTGGAGCACGGGGCTGGATTTTATGGCAAAACATGATGGCCAGATGGTGGTAGAAGTTCCGGCATCCATTGAAAGTAATACAGAGCGCCTTGCATACGGCGTGCTGCAGTCCATGGCGTTTCAAGGATTTTATAACCATGTGATGGGGAAGGGGTGTGTGATTGGTGGGAAAACCATATCCAAATGGAGATGGGCCAAAACAAAGGATACAGGGGAAGGTTATTGGCTGCTTACTTTTCACCTGCCTTCTGGATCCGGGTTGTCTGAAGGGGATATGGGAAGGATAATCATCAGGTCCACTACGGAAACCTCAAAATTAGGTATAGCAAGAAAAGCTCAGGTTGAAGCGCTGATAACAAGGCTCAAACCATATGCCAAAAAAATTGCAAGCATCGTAAGTGATGAGATTGCTGCACCTTCAATCGAAGGTATTTTAGTTTATGAAAAAACCATTAATCTATTTAATGAGGCCATGCTGCCCCATCTGAAAGAGATTGTAGCAAGCACCAAACCAGAGTTTGATAAGAGTTTGGAAGTTTTTGTGAATTCTGCTAAATTAAACGGCTGGCTTTCAGCTGGCTCA
>JAAEMC010000338.1 GCA_024225895.1 Desulfobacteraceae bacterium
GCAGGTGATAATATCACCAATGCTTGCATACCGCCTTTTTGACCCGCCAAGAACTTTAATACAATACAGTTCTTTTGCACCGGAGTTGTCTGCCACCGTTAATCTGGTTTCACTCTGAATCATTTCTCAACTCCTTTTATCAAACAGCCTTTTTAACAATTTCAAGCACTCTGAAACGTTTCTTTTTACTTAAGGGTCTTGTTTCAATGATTTTAACTTCATCACCAATTTGACACTCATTCTTTTCATCGTGGGCGTGATATTTCTTATACTGTTTGAGATATTTCTTATAAATTTTATGCTGTACAAATCTTTCAACCTGAACAACAACGGATTTGTCCATTTTGTCTGAAACAATAAGACCTATCAGCTCTTTTTTATTTCTTTGAATATTTTCCATATCTGTAATTTCTTCAAATTAGCTAAGGTTTAAATTCATTTCTTTTGATATTGTATAAAGCCTTGCAATATCCTTTTTGACATTTGAAAGTGTTGCTGTATTCTCAAGCTGTCCTACTTCATTCTGGAACCGCAGATTGAAGAGCTCTTTTTTCATTTCCACAAGCTTTTCTTTGATCTGGTCTACTTCCATTTCCCTAATTTCAATGGCTTTCATCTTAACTAACTCCTCTCCACAAAACGTGTTTTTACGGAAAGTTTTCTAGCAGCAAGTCGAAGGGCTTCCTTTGCCAATTCTCTGGGAACACCTTCCATCTCATAAAGGATCCTTCCCGGTTTTACTTTAGCTACCCAGGCTTCGGTTGCGCCCTTACCTTTACCCATTCTAACTTCAGCAGGTTTCTTGGTAATGGGTTTATCCGGAAAGAAGCGAATCCAGGTTTTACCGATCCTTTTTGCTTTCCTGGTCATCGCAACCCTTGCTGCTTCGATTTGTCTTGCATTTAGATAACCGCATTCAATGGCCTGAAGTCCATAATCACCAAAACATAAGGTATGCCCTTTGGTGGCTTTTCCTTTTGTTCTTCCACGCATCTTTTTGCGATATTTTACATTTTTGGGACTCAACATTTGTCTCTCTCCTAATTACCTTTATCTTGCTAATGCCTGCTCGTCGGCACTCAGTACTTCACCCTTGAAAATAAAGGTCTTGATTCCAATGGTTCCATATGTTGTTCTGGCTTCAGTAAATCCGTAGTCCACGTCTGCCCTCAATGTATGAAGAGGGATACGTCCTTCTTTATACCATTCTGTCCGTGCCATTTCAGCACCACCCAATCGACCGGCACAAATGATTTTTATTCCTTTTGCGCCAAACCGCATGGCAGAAGAGACACTTCGTTTCATGGCACGCCTGAATGCGATTCTTCTTTCAAGTTGGAGTGCAATATTCTCTGCAACAAGCTGAGCGTCAATCTCGGGTCTGCGGACTTCTTTGATATCAATCAGCACGTCCGGTTTCAACATTTTCTCAAGTTCCTGCTTGAGAAGTGCAATTTCAGAACCTTTTTTTCCAATTACAATACCCGGTCTTGCTGCAAATACCCGAAGTCGAATTTGTTTAGAAAACCGCTCTATTTCAATTTTTGAAATACCAGCATGATACAGTTTCTTTTTTAAAAATTTCCTGACTTTGAAATCTTCTTCTACAAAATCAGCATACTCTTTGTCTGCGTACCATCTGGAATCCCATGTCCTTATGATCCCTAATCTTAATCCGGTAGGATGTACTTTCTGGCCCAAGCCTTTTCCTCCTTATTTAGACAGTTTTTTCAATTATAACTGTTATGTGACTGGTTCTTTTCAAGATTCGGGCCGCCCTTCCTCTTGCCCGTGGTCTGAACCGTTTCATGGAAGGACCCTGATCAACAATAATATTCTTGACAATCAAATTATCAACATCAAGCTCATTATTGTGCTCCGCATTTGCAACGGCGGATGCCAATGTTTTGGAAATAATACCTGCTGCCTTAAGTGGCATAAATTTCAACAGCGTGAGCGCTTCTCCGGCATTTTTGCCTTTAACTTTATCAATGGGCAACCTGAGCTTCAATGGCGATATTCTTGCATATCTTGTAATAGCTTTAACTTCCATATCTTAATATCCTTTTATCAAAAATCAGATTACCTTTTTGATCTCTTATCCCCGGCATGACCCCAAAAGGTCCTCGTAGGCGAAAACTCCCCCAATTTATGGCCCACCATATTTTCAGAGATAAACACTGGTATAAATTTTCTCCCATTGTGGACCGCAAAAGTAATTCCAACCATTTCGGGGATGACTGTTGATCGTCTTGACCAGGTCTTAATAACATTATTACTTCTGGAACTACCGGCCTCTATTACTTTCTTTAAAAGATGAGGTGCGATATAGGGTCCCTTTTTTAATGATCTTGGCATAATCAATCACCTATTTATTTTCTCTTTGCTCTTCGCTTAATAATATATTGATCTGTACGGGCACTCTTTCTTGTCCGTTTACCTTTTGTTGGAACACCCCATGGTGTACATGGCTGTCTACCGCCGGAGGAACGGCCTTCACCGCCACCCATAGGATGATCAACCGGGTTCATAGCCACACCTCTCACCCTGGGTCTTCTGCCCTTCCATCTGTTACGGCCAGCCTTACCAATCTTCACGTCACCATGTTTCTCATTGCCGACCCGGCCCACGGTTGCCTTGCATTTCAAATGGACCATTCTTACCTCACCGGATGGCAAAAGCACTTGAGCATACTTACCTTCTTTCGCCATTAGTCTTGCATAGGCACCGGCGCTTCTGACAATCTGACCACCCTTGTTCTGCTTTAATTCAATGTTGTGAATACGTGTACCAGTGGGTATGTTTTCAAGAGGCATACAATTGCCTGGCTTGATATCTGCACCAGTTCCTGTTTCCAGGATATCACCAACTTTCACATCAAGTGGTGCAAGGATATATCTTTTTTCACCGTCGGCATAAACCAGAAGCGCTATACGGGCACTTCTGTTCGGGTCATATTCTATGGCTGAAACCTTTGCTGGAATGCCATCCTTATCCCTCTTAAAATCAATAATACGATATTGCTTTTTGGCACCGCCACCTCTCCGCCTGGCCGTTATTCTTCCGTTTGAATTTCTTCCCGCCCGTTTATTCAGGCTTTTGGTAAGCCCTCTTTCAGGTCTTGTTTTGGTAATCTCTTCAAAAGAAAGGTATTCCTGACCACGTCTTCCTGGAGAAGTCGGTTTTGTCTTAATAATTGTTGACATAACTATACCTCTTTAAACACCTTCAAAAAAATCGATTCTTTGCCCTGGCATCAGTGTAATGATTGCTTTTTTCCAATCTTTTCTTTTGCCGATAATCCTTCCGCGCTGTTTAACCTTTCCTTTTACTTGAACAGTTCTAACCTGTTTAACCTTGGTATTAAAACTTTTTTCAACAGCTTCTTTGATTTCAACCCGGTTGGCTCTTTTATCAACTTTAAACGTCACCTGGTTGTTCAACTCTTTTTGAAGGGTTGTTTTTTCCGTAACAACAGGACCTCTGATAATGTCATATTCTTTCATATTATGCGAACCTCCCTTCAATATTCTTAATTGATGATTCCACAATAAGAAGGTTGTTGAATTTCAGAATATCATACACATTGAGTCCGGCAGTCTTAATCACTTTAACATCAGGGATATTTCTTGAAGAAAGCATCAGGTTTGTGTCCTCTGCATCGGACACAATCAAAAGATCATCAAGTTCCATAGCGTTTAGAAC
>JAAEMC010000339.1 GCA_024225895.1 Desulfobacteraceae bacterium
CAATTATCAATTCACAATTATCAATTCACAATTATCAATTCACAATTATCAATTATCAATTATCAATTACCAAATTATCTACCATCCAATAAACGGTTTTGAAGCTTCTCTTATAATTTCAACGCTGTCTGTCCATTCCATCAGCCCGGTTTTGATACTGGTCAGTTCAAGATTAAGTTTATAATATTTCATTTCTTTTTTCTTAAGCCTGACTTGGCGGGGCTCTTTTTTTTCAATGGAATAAAGCGTGCCGCTGAGTATATAGTCAGCCCCTGTCTGGCGGGCCTGCTCGACTCTTGTTCCAGGTGCAACCCTGCCCCCTTGCTGGTAATCAACTTCTTTGGCAATGTTTTCACGCTGTGTTTTATTGACAAATCTGAATCTTCCTGCTTTCATCAGTTCTTCGCGAATGTCGTCGGTTATGGCTTTTGTACTGATATGCTCGGATGTCCGATTTGCAACATCGTAGATAACAATGACTGGCCTGCTTGTATCCTGGGCAAGCGGAGATTGGGCAAGCATTGGTTGAACAAGTGTATTAACAATTGTCTTTTTATCTGAAAAATCATAACTTTCATCATAATGCACTACTTCATCCGGCGAAACAGTCCGTGTTGTTACTGTGCATCCGCCTGCCACCAAGAGTAATGAAACAACAGATAAAAAAATGATTAATTTCAGTGCCTGGTTTTTCATGATCCTGCCTCCGTAATTCTGGTTTATTGTTAAATTTTTATGCATCCTTCATTTTTCGGTTGGCAATTCGAAGGAGTGCCGAAATGAAATGAGTGTAACCAAAATTGATCACATTAAACCCTGAGGGTTTTCAAAACCCTTAGGGTTTCATTCCCAACTGCATAATTTTGGTTACTCAAATGAAATTTTGGCACTCCTTCGAAAGTGTAAACTACTTTTGGGACAAAATGAAGGATGCCAATTTTTATATCAGCCGAAATTAATTTTGATCTTTTAGGACACGGATTAACACGGATTAACATGGATAGTCAAGGAATTGTTCATTTGCAACTGTCTTTTAATATCTCTGCCCGATTTTTGATGGCTTTTTTGTTTTATAAAAAAGATATCATATGCGGCATCCTTCATTTTCCGGTTGACACTTGAAGGAGGCTGAAACTGCGGCCAGGCTTTGAGCCGTTTAATATATCATTGTCTGGACCGTGATTCCCGTAATTAAAGGATTACCATGATTAACAGCAGGTTAACCATGGTAATCTTTAATCATACAAATCATGGTTCAGGCAGTGGGCCCAAACGAATATTTATCTGTGTGTTTTTCTTACAGATTGACAATATTGATTTCATCTGTCAAATAAATCCAAAAAATATTAGGCATCCTTCATTTATCGGTTTACAGTTCGGAGTTCCGCCTTCAGGCGGTTACGGGTCGTAAGTGCGAGCC
>JAAEMC010000340.1 GCA_024225895.1 Desulfobacteraceae bacterium
AAGAAAAATGGAACCCGTATTCATTTTTATCCGAATCAGTCCTATTTTGACACTCCCTTTTTTTCCAAAACTGCACTGAAAAATGCATTGAAATCAAAGGCCGTTCTCTGCAAAGGGCTTACCACCACATTTTTTGAAGAAGCCACAAAAGAAAGACACTCCTGGCATTATGATCATGGATTAGATGACTATCTGACTGAAAATTTAAAAGAAAAAAAATGCCTCTTTTCTAAACCCTTTGCCGGAAAATTCATTGGGGATGACTTGCGGATGATCTGGGCGGTCAACTGGTCTGATGAGCAGGGTAATACGTTTGAAGAAAGCTTTGTAAACCTGATTCCCACACGCCTTGGTGGAACCCATGTTAATGGATTCAGGTCCGGGCTTTTGGAATCCATCCGGGAATTTTGTAAATTTAGAAACCTGTTGCCCAAAGGGCTCTTTCTTGCTCCTGAAGATATCTGGGATAATGTGGGCTATATCCTTTCAATCAAACTATCTGATGCCCAGTTTTCCGGCCAGACCAAGGAGCGGCTTTCATCACGGTATTGTGCCAATTGGATCAATATACGGATCAGGGATGCATTCAGCCTTTGGCTGAACCAGAATATCAGTGAAGGTGAGGCCCTGGCAACACTTGCACTGGAAAATGCCAGAAAAAGAATTAAAAAATCAAAAAAAGTCACCAAAAAAAAGGCTAGCAATGGTATCACGCTTCCTGCCAAACTTTCGGATTGCACCAGTGATGACCGGGACAGAAGAGAACTTTTTTTTGTGGAAGGTGATTCTGCCGGCGGATCGGCTAAACAGGCCCGGGACAGGCGCTTTCAAGCTATTATGCCTTTGAGGGGAAAAATAATGAACACCTGGGACCTTGAATCGTCTGCTATTATCGATTCAAAGGAAATAAATGATATTTCCCAGGTTCTTGGGGTTATGCCCGGCTCGGAAGATATATCCAAGCTTAGATACAACAAAATCTGCATCCTTGCAGATGCGGATTCCGATGGTCTTCACATTGCCACTTTAATGTGTGCGCTTTTTTTAAAACATTTCCCAGTGATGGTAAAAAGAGGCCATATATTTATCGCCATGCCGCCCTTGTACAGGATCGATGTGGGCAAAGAAGTATTTTATGCCCTTGACGATCTGGAAAAAGAGAACATTGTTAAACGGGTAAAGAGAAGAAAACGGCCCGGGAAAATAAATATTCAGCGGTTTAAAGGGTTGGGGGAAATGAACCCAGGCCAACTCAAGGAAACAACAATTGCCCCCGATACTAGACGCTTGGTTCAACTTTTTGTTGATAGCACTTCAGAAGAATCGGAAAAAGAAGTATATGAGGTCATGGACATGCTGTTAGGCAAGAAACGGAGCAGTGACCGGAAAAAATGGATAGAAACCCAAGGTAATATTAAAGAGATCGAATAATGGATCAAACCCTTCAGATAACTTCAGATGACTTTGAAAAAATCCCATTTCAGGATTTTACTCAAAAAGCATATTTAAACTACTCCATGTATGTCATCTTGGACCGTGCCCTGCCCCATATCGGTGACGGACTTAAGCCGGTTCAACGCAGGATAGTATATTCCATGAGTCAGTTGGGTCTTTCTTTTACAGCCAAATTCAAAAAATCCGCAAGAACAGTCGGAGATGTCCTGGGCAAATTCCATCCCCATGGGGATACGGCATGTTACGAAGCCATGGTTCTTTTGGCCCAGCCCTTTTCCATGAGATATCCATTGGTGGACGGACAGGGAAACTGGGGTGATCCTAATGACCCTAAATCCTTTGCCGCCATGAGATATACAGAGTCCAGACTATCAAAATACGCAGATTCTTTCCTTCAGGAAATTACCGAAGGCACCGTGGACTGGACCCCTAATTTTGACGGCACCCTTGATGAACCCCAACTGCTGCCGGCAAGACTGCCCAATCTTTTATTAAACGGTACCACCGGCATTGCAGTGGGAATGGCCACCAATATGCTGCCGCATAATTTAAGAGAGGTAGCCAAAGCACTGATCCACCTGATTGACAATAAGAATGCAACCATTGACAACATTTGTAAATTTATAAAAGGCCCGGATTTTCCGACCAAAGCTGAAATCATTACCCCGACCGATGAAATAAAACAGATGTATTCAGTAGGGAAAGGTCGGATAAAAATGAGGGCACAATATGTAATTGAAGACGGGGATATCGTTTTTAATGCCCTGCCATTTCATGCATCAACAGAAAAAATCTATGAACAGATTGCTGCCCAGATGGCAGCAAAAAATTGCCAATGGTCAGCGACATACGAGATGAATCTGACCATGAGGAACCCACCCGGCTTGTGATCATCCCCAGATCCAACCGGGTAGACCTGGAAACACTGACCGATCATTTATTTGCCTCCACCGATCTGGAGCGTTCCTATTCTGTTAACATGAATATGATCGGCATCAATGGCAAGCCCCAGGTTAAAAACCTGTTGAATATCCTTACCGAATGGCTGCAATTTAGAACCCAGACTGTTAGGCGCAAATTGGAATTCAGGCTTGATAAAATCATAAAGCGTCTCCATATCCTTGATGGATTGATGATTGCCTTTTTAAATATTGATGAGGTAATCCGGATCATCCGTAATAGTGACCATCCTAAAAAAGATTTGATGACTGCCTTTGATCTGTCCGGAATACAGGCCGCCGCCATCCTTGAAATCCGGCTGCGACAACTGGCAAAGCTTGAAGAAATTAAAATCAAAGGGGAAATCAAAGACTTAAAAGCCAAGAAAAAAATCAATGAAAAAACCCTCAAAAATCCAAAGGCTTTAAAAGAGTATATTAAAAACGAAATCAAAACTGATGCAAGAGCCTATGGAGACAAGCGCCGATCCCCCATTGTAAAAAGAAAAGAGGCCGAAGCATATTCCCAGACCGATGTCATGGAAGTTACACCTGTCACCACTATCCTGTCTGCCAACGGCTGGGTTAAATCGGCCAAGGGACATGAGATAGATCCTTTAAAGGTCAAGTTTAAATCCGGGGATTCGCTGTTATGCCATACCCGGACCCGAAGTGATAAACCCATTGTATTTTTAGACAATACAGGGCGAAGCTATATGCTGTATTCCCATGCTTTGCCTTCTGCCAGGGGAATTGGAGAGCCGTTGACCGGCCATCTTTCCATGCAGCCGGACACCCAGATAAAATATATGTTTTCAAGCAAAAACAATGAGATATTCCTTGTGGGATCGGACAAAGGCTACGGATTTATTATTGAATTTTCCGATTTTCTATCCAAAAACAAAAACGGTAAAGCTGTTATCACACTAAAACCTAAAACCTGCCTTTTGTCTCCCGAACCCGTGGTAAGCCTGGAAAGTGATCTTGTGGCTGCATTTACTTCAAAAGGACGGCTTTTACTATTCCCCTTACAGCAATTGCCCAAACTCAAGAAAGGTCAAGGTAATAAAATAATAAACATTCCCAAAAGAGAGCGTTCAGGGCCAGATCCTGAAAAATTGAAGCTCTTAAAAATATTGCCATTAAATTCCAATCTTGTTATACACTCCGGCAGACACGAATTAAAATTAAATCCGGGAAATCAAAAGAACTATATGGGAACACGGGGACATAGAGGAAAGAAATTACCCCAAGCATATCTAAATGTTGACAGCGTATCCATCTTTTCCATAGAGCCGGACATAACAGAAATCAAACCTGATAACAGCAGTCTCAAAGTGCCGCAAATTGGCTGGAACACTATTAACGTCATCAATGATCATCAATTACTGAACGGCATTAAAACCGGCCCTGATGG
>JAAEMC010000341.1 GCA_024225895.1 Desulfobacteraceae bacterium
AACAAGAAATAATCATGGTGAAAAAGAAAGATAAATTTACATTCCGGTGCCAGTCCTGTGGTGGCCAAACACCCAAATGGATGGGCAGATGCCCGGATTGCGGTGACTGGGATACCCTGGTTGAAGAAAAGATGATCACAACTTCTGCTTCCCGGTCAAGGTCCATGCAACCCCCTGTCCCGGTATCCATAGAATCGGTTGAGATTGAGGAATCTCATAGGATTTTAAGTGGTATTGCCGAATTTGACCGGGTACTGGGGGGCGGTATTGTGCCGGGCTCACTAATTCTGATTGGCGGGGATCCGGGTATTGGAAAATCCACACTCATGCTGCAGGCTCTTTCAAAATTATCAGACAGCCAAAAAAAATGTCTCTATGTTTCTGGTGAGGAATCGGTAAAACAATTGAAAATGCGGGGACAAAGGCTGTCTTCACAATCGCCATCCATGTTTGTAGTATGTGAGACAGATCTGGACGCTATTTTAGCCATGTTAAAAAAGGATCAATATGATGCCCTGGTCATTGATTCCATCCAGACCATATTTCATCCGGAAGTCTCTTCTACCCCGGGTAGTGTCACCCAGATCCGGGAAGCATCCATGCAGTTTATGCGCCATGCCAAAGAGAGCGGGCTTCCTATTTTTCTGGTAGGGCATGTCACCAAGGTCGGTGCCATTGCCGGTCCCAGAATCATGGAGCATATGGTGGATTCAGTACTATATTTTGAAGGGGATAAAAGCCATGTGTTCCGGATTTTAAGGGCTGTGAAAAACAGGTTCGGCTCTACCAATGAAATCGGTGTTTTTGAAATGAAAGAGACCGGACTTGAAGAAGTTCCAAATCCTTCAGCCGTATTTTTATCGGAACGGTCGGCAATTGCCCCGGGCTCTGTGGTGACGGCCAGCATGGAAGGAACAAGGCCTATTTTGGTGGAAATCCAGGGACTGGTTTCCAGTTCCGGCCTGGGAACGCCCCGGCGTACCGTGTTAGGCCTTGACAACCACCGGGTGGCGCTGATTGTGGCAGTAATGGAAAAAAGGCTTGGTATGAACCTTTCAGGCCTGGATATTTTTATGAATGTTACAGGCGGAGTAAGGATCATGGAACCCTCTGCAGATCTTGCCATTGCTGCTGCCCTGGCATCAAGTTTTCTGGATAAACCGGTACACAAGAAAACTACTTTGATCGGTGAAATCGGGCTGACAGGGGAAATACGAGCTGTAAGCCATGCCCAGGCCAGGATCAAGGAAGCTGCAAAAATGGGATTTACACGATGCATTGTGCCCAATAATACAAAAAAACAAATTTCAAAGATTAAGGGGATTGAGATCGAAGGTATTGGATTTTTAAAACAGGCCATGGAGGTGTTGTTTTAATGGCGAAAAAAGGTAAAAAGCGTCCAGCCAAAAATGCATGGGCAGATCATTTGACCCAAAAAGCCAAAGCCATGAATTATCCGGCACGATCGGTATTCAAGCTTCAGGAGATTCAAAAGAAATTTCAAATATTAAAGAAAAATGATCAGGTGTTGGATCTGGGTTGCGCACCCGGATCATGGCTTTTGTATGCTGCAAGGCAGGTGGGAGATAAGGGGCAGGTTTTTGGAATTGATTTAAAAAAGGTGGATATTGACCTGCCGCAAAATTCACAGGCCATCCAGGATAATATTTTACAATTAAAAGAGACCACTTTTTTATCAGATAAGACAAAACTGGATGTGGTGCTCAGCGACATGGCTCCGGCCACCACGGGAAGAAAAGATGTGGATGCCTTTAAATCATTTGAATTGTGCAATATGGCCTTAACGACTGCCCAGGATTTTTTAAAAGAGGGCGGCCGGTTTGTCTGTAAAATTTTTCAGGGCCAGGATTTTAAGGAATTTGAGAAAAAGGTGAAAGCCAGGTTTAAGGATTGTAAAATTTTTAAGCCCGAGAGTTGCAGAAAACAAAGTAAAGAAATATATATCATAGCAAAAGGTAAAAAATAAGGAGGGTTAAAATATGTCAGGTCATAGCAAATGGTCATCAATCAAGCATAAAAAGGGCGCGGCTGATGTCAAAAGAGGCAAAATTTTCACAAAGTTGATCAAGGAAATAACCGTTGCGGCAAGGATGGGTGGCGGTGAACCTGATTCAAACCCGAGGTTGAGACATGCCATTAACCAGGCCAAAGCTCAGAATATGCCCAAAGACAACCTTGAAAGAGCCATTAAAAAAGGGACGGGCGAGCTTGAAGGCGTTAGCTATGAGGAGATTATCTATGAAGGGTATGGCCCGGGTGGTGTGGCGGTTCTTGTGGAATGTCTGACCGACAATAAAAATAGAAGTATTGCAGATATCCGCTATATTTTTAGCAAAGCAGGCGGCAATGTGGGTACGGACGGTTGCGTGGCCTGGATGTTTGACAAGAAAGGATTGATAACGGTCAGCAAAGAAGATTCAGATGAAGATACTCTCATGGAAGTAGCACTGGATGTCGGAGCTGAAGATATTATAGAGGAAGGAGATTCTTTTGATATTATTACAGCGCCGGAAGATTTTGATACTGTTAAAGACGCTGTGGATAATGCCTCCATTAAATATGAAGTAGCCGAGATCACCATGTTGCCCCAGAATTATACCAAGCTTGAGGGAAAAGAAGCGGAGCAGATGTGCAAGTTCATGGAAGCCTTAGATGATTGCGATGATGTCCAAAATTTTTATTCCAATGCCGATATCCCGGATGAAGTGCTGAATGCCCTGTAAATAAACAACTTTATTATTTCATATAATTGAAAAAGGCGCTTTGATCTATTAT
>JAAEMC010000342.1 GCA_024225895.1 Desulfobacteraceae bacterium
GTGTCAGGTACAGCGGGAGTCTTTGAAGAAGATCCGGGGGAGTATTTATGAATTGTGGTCAGATGGGATGCTTGAATCCTATTTTAAAGACCTTGTGGCGGCAAAAAGAAATAATAGAAACCTTGTGTTTGAGAAGTATGCCAGAATGGAGAACAGGATTCCACAGATCAATGATAGTCACTTAATCAGCAAGATTATTGATATTGAAGAAAAATGGCAAAATGAGTTAAAAATAAAATATCCGGCTGTCTACAACCATTCATGCAGGCAGATAAATTCGGCGGCCAATGGAAGTAATTTTAAAGTCTATCTTGCAAGCGAACTTGAAACCTATAGTGACAATACATTGGATAAATATTACTGCCATGTAAAACAGGCGTTTGATAATGGTGAGAATCATTCCGTTGAAAGCTTAAGGCAACTGGCGAAAAAAAGTGGGATCGACAATCTTGAAAAACTGGAAAAATTAATACAGGCAGATCAAAACCAATGAAATGGAATGCAGGAAAAATTATAAGCAAAAGACAATCACTGACACCGGATAAAATTGCCATTATTTTTGAAGATATCCCAGTGACTTACAAAGAGCTGAATCGGGAAACAAACAGGGTGGCGCATTTTTTTCAAGAAAAAGGATTGAGAAAAGGCGATCGTGTGGCAGTGGATCTTTTAAACTGCCCTGAGTTCCTTGCATGCTATTTTGCCTCAGCCAAACTCGGTCTGATTTTTGTTCCCTTAAATTACCGGCTGGTATCACAGGAATTGAAATATCAAATAAACCAATGCAATTGTAAAATGCTCGTATTTCATAATCAATTCCAGGAACAGATTGAGCCGGTCCGAAATACGCTGGATGTTGAAAAAACAAATTTTGTTTGTGTGACCGGTGATACAGATGATAATCAATCTCCTTTCTGGGCAGTTGATTATAAAAGTGCTGTAAAAAAGAATGGGTTCCACGAACCGGTTCCGGATGAAGTAATTGATCTGGATGATCCCTTTATCATTCTTTTTACATCCGGTGTGACCGGCGATCCAAAAGGGGCTGTCATCACACATGGCCAGACATATTTTAAATGCTTTCAGATTATCAATTATACAGATATGCGGCAGGATGATGTATTTCAGTCCCAGGCACCCCTTTGTCATTCCGCAGGGCTTTGTGCCGTAGCAACCCCTGCTTTGTGCCGCGGTGCCACATTGCTTATGAGATCGAAATTTGATGCCAAAAAATTTGCTCTGGATATAGAGAAATACAAAGCAACCATTGTATTTGGTTTGACCACCATAATGAGATTTGTTTTGGATACCGGACTTCTTGAGCAGGTAGACTTAAAAAGTGTGCGGTTTGCCTTTGGCGGCGGTGAAAAAACATCACAGGCTTTTTTTGATGAACTGGAAGAAAAAGGACTTCACCTGCTTCCGGGATTCGGGCAGACTGAAAACTCCGCCATGGTGTTAATGCCGGAAAATGCCCCGAAAAGTAAAAACAGATCAGTGGGCCTGCCCAA
>JAAEMC010000343.1 GCA_024225895.1 Desulfobacteraceae bacterium
CCTGGCCCATCACATATCCGCCACTGGCCTTGTCTTTGAGTTTGTGAACATGCCAGATTTTTTTTGTATTTTTGGAGCGCTTGTTATCTGAATCATCAATGACAAGCGAGCCTTGAGTAAGGCCATAATGATCAAGAATCAAGCTGACACTGTATCGCAGCAATATTGTCCACGAAATTGGCGCGTGATGAAACACCCATGAAAGCGCTGCGCTGCCATACCGACCAAAACTGGCACGTTCAAATTTCGCCCAGCAAACTGACTTTGTGGCAAGGATACCCATGAGACAAAAAGCCAGCCAGTATTTTTGTGTCGTTGAGAGTTTCTGCTGTGATTCGTCTTGTGACATCGCATCATCCAGATTATCAACGAATTCAGTGATGAAAGGCACAATATTTTTTCCAATAACCACAAAGCCTCCAGAGAATGGTAGATGTCTCCATTCTCAGGCTAAATGATCTTGCGCCTAGTGTCTAGTCCATAGCACCTTATATTTGTGGGGTAAGGATTGTAAGTGATACTATTATCTTCTTGGAGGGGTTGCCAGGCAGTAAACCGATGAAGGATTGAGATGTATCGAAATCCAAAGGTCTGCTGTTTAACACCCCCCATCTTTTTCACTTGTTTCTCTTAAAAACTTGAGGATCGAGTGACAGAGAATGGTTCGGGTCGGTGATGATCTTTCCCTATCTTATCCTGGAGCC
>JAAEMC010000344.1 GCA_024225895.1 Desulfobacteraceae bacterium
TGACAACTCCTCTGCTTGACGTGTCCACAGATCATGTTGGCGAGTTTATTATCCTGCACGACATTACCGCATCCAAAGAGCGAATGAACCGTTTTATATTTGGCATGATTACAGGAGCCATAGTTCTTCTGAGTATAGTATTTACATTCCTCAATGGAATATTGAAAAATGCAGACAAGACTATCTTCAGGCAGGCACAGGAGTTGTCATCAGCCAATACAAACATGACGACACTTTTGGCTGCAATTCCCGCATCTATATATTTTAAAGACACAAATCTGAATTATGTAACAGCCAATAAAGCCCTTGCTGATTTGATCGGCACCACACCCGATGAGATGATTGGCAAAAATGATTTGGACTTCTTTCCCAAGGAACAGGCAGAAGCTTACAGGAAAGACGATGCCTGTGTCATTGAAGGTGGAAACGCCCTCATTGGTGTTGAGGAAAGTATTACGGATAAGGATGGCAACACGTTTTGGGTTCAGACGACAAAGCAGCCTATAAAAGGCAATGACGGACAGGTGGCGGGCCTTGTCGGTATGACCATGGATATTTCACAGCGAAAACAAATGGAATTGGAAAAGAAACGCCTTCTTGAGGACTTGAAAAAACAAAATTTTGAACTGCAAAAAAAGAGTACTGCTTTGTCAGCCAGTGAATCTAAATTTCGCGGCATATTTGAATCATTTCAGGATCTGTATTTCAGGACCGACCGGGAAGGAATTTTTGAGATCATCAGCCCGTCTGTGAAACCCCTGACCGGATATGGACCGGATGAACTCATCGGCAAATCAGTACTGACAACTTTTGTAAATAAAAATGACCGTAATGAATTAATGAACCGCCTTTTAGATACAGGGAAAATTCAAAATTTTATATTAGAGCTGAAAAAGAAAAACGGTGAAATCGCCATCACCAGCCTTAATGCCCAGATGGAATATAACACTGGCGGCCGGCCTACAGGTGTCCAGGGCGTAATGCGGGACATCACTGTACAAAAGCATACCGAGACCAAGCTTATCAAAAGTCAGCAACGGCTAAAAGCGATTCTATCCGCAATTCCTGATCCAATCCTAATTTGTGACCAAAAGAAAAATCCGGAATATTTAAACCCCGCCTTTGCTGATTTGTTTGGATGGTCCATGGATGAATTGCAAAAAGTAAATAATTCTTTTATCCCTGATAATCAAAAAAAGATAACCGATGAAAAGACCAACGAGCTGATTAAAACTGGAAATAAAGTACAATTTGTAACCAGACGGCTTTCAAAAGAAGGTAATATTATTGATGTGACAATCAGTGCATCCTGTATAACAGACAAAAAGAATGAAATATCAAAACTGGTCTTCAATATAACAGACATAAGACGTCAAAAGCAAAGTGAACAACAATTAGAATCAATGAACCAAGAATTGGAAACCACCCTTGAAAGAGCAAATGCCATGGCCATGGAAGCTGAAATGGCTAATGTATTGAAAAGTGAGTTCCTGGCCAATATGAGTCATGAAATCAGAACACCTATGAACGGCATCATCGGGATGACCGAATTACTGATGAGCACAAAGCTTTCCGATGAGCAGCGCCAATATGCCATGACAGTCCAATCCAGTGGAGAGTCCCTGCTCACACTGATCAATGATATCCTTGATTTTTCTAAAATCGAGGCAGGAAAACTTGAGCTTGAAACAATTGATTTTCACTTTCGGGACGCTCTGGAATCAACCGCAGACCTTATTGCTATCAAGGCTGCTGAAAAAAATCTGGAATTTATAAACTATGTCTGCCCGGATCTTCCTTTATATGTAAAAGGCGATCCAGGCCGCCTTCGACAAATTATCCTTAACCTTGCAGGAAATGCCATCAAGTTTACAACCACAGGAGAGGTCAGTGTTTTTGTTGAACCGGAAAAGGAAACTGATCAGGATATCACGATTAAAGTCAGTGTATCTGATACCGGTATCGGTATTCCCAAGGACAGGATAAAGGATCTTTTTACACCATTTAGCCAGGCAGATGGTTCCACGACCCGGAAATTTGGCGGGACAGGTCTGGGACTTTCCATTTCAAAACAACTATCCAGGCTGATGGGCGGTCAGATTCAAGTTGAAAGCCAGGAAGATAAGAGCTCTGTTTTCTGGTTTATGGCCAATTTAAAAAAATCAGATCTCCAGGAAAAAAACGGGCTCAAGTTTATAGATCTTGAAAATACTAAAGTATTGGTTGCAGACAAAAATAAAACAAACTGTTTTCTTGTTACCCAATATCTAAAAGATTGGGGATGCCGCCGTTATCAAACCCATGATACAAAATCAGCCTTTGATATGCTTATATCGGCGGCCAGAGAAAATGATCCCTTTAAATTAGCCATTCTTGATATAAACCTGCCCAATGAAGATGCCGTATCCTTTGGAGCACGGATAAAAAAAGAAAACAGCCTGTCTGATATTAGTCTCGTTATGACGGCTTCACTTGCGGCAAAATCAAATGAAAAACAATTTTCAGACCAGGGGTTTTCCTCATTTGTAAAAAAACCTATCCGCTACCAGGCACTCCATGATGCAGTTGCCATAGCCTTAGGGCTGATGAAAAAGGATAAAATTGAGGATAATGAATCCATCATCAGTCAAAACTTTGTAACTGAGAACCAAAAAAGAAATTCACGCATCCTGCTGGTTGAAGATAACATAACTAATCAGAATGTGGCGACCGGCATGCTTAAAAAACTTGGTTTCTCCTGTGATGTCGCTGTTGATGGCAAAAAAGCACTGGAGATGCTGTCATCCGAACCATATAATCTTGTCTTTATGGACTGCCAGATGCCGGTGATGGACGGATATCAAGCAACCCGCCGCATAAGAAATAAGGAAAAAGAAAAAAAACTGGAACATCTGCCCATCATTGCCTTGACTGCAAATGTCATGGCCGGATTTCGCAAAAAATGCCTGGATGCCGGTATGGATGATTTTTTATCCAAACCGATCCAGATAAAAGCCCTGGTAGGTATGCTGAAACAATATCTTAAAATGCCTGATTTAGAAGAAACTAAAAAACAAAAAGAAGCAGATGGCAAAAATATAAAGGATGTAACAAAAACCGATCTTCCAGCATTTGATCCTGAA
>JAAEMC010000345.1 GCA_024225895.1 Desulfobacteraceae bacterium
TAAAGACCGTAAAAAAATATATGAGCACATAGCAGCGCAACAGGGCGCTACCATGGAATTGGTTGAACAAAGACGGGCCAAGCAGATTGTCAAAAAACTGCAACCGGGAAATCATTATCAAAAGCCGGATGGTTCATGGGTTAAGAAATAATTGGCCACATGGTCATTGACAAGCTTACCCGTAACAGTGTAGAAATCACTCAATCTCAGGCAGAAGCCTGACATACAAAAGAACAACACAAGACAATTTAAACCACGAAGGTGAATATAGGCCAAACAGCCTAAACCTTTGTGGTTTTTTTTTAGATAGCGGAGATTAATATATGCATATTTCAGAGGGGGTTTTATCCGGCCCGGTGCTTGCATCAGGTGCTGCCATTGCCATTGCAGGCGTTGCTATGGGACTGAAAAAAACCGATTATGACAAGATTGTCCATGTGGCTATCCTGGCATCCGCCTTTTTTGTGGCCTCTCTAATCCATGTTCCGTTTGGACCTGTTAGTGTGCATCTTATCTTAAACGGAATTGTTGGTCTTCTGCTGGGGTGGGCGGCATTCCCAGCCATTTTAGCGGCATTGATCCTGCAATCCTTGTTCTTTCAGTACGGCGGCCTGACTGCATTGGGGGTAAATACCTCTATCATGGCTGTTCCGGCACTCATCGGACATTATTTATTTCTTCCTTTTATCGGCAGATCCCGAAAATGGACCTTTTGGGGCGGCTTTTTTTGCGGGGCCTTGGCCATATTTTTATCTTCTTTTTTACTGGCTGCCGTGTTGTGGTTCACCAATGTCAACTTTTTTGAAACCTGCATTGCCCTTTTTGCCGCCTACCTTCCGGTGATGGTCATTGAGGGTATTGTCACAGGCTTTTGTGTGACATTTTTTATACAGGTTTTTCCGGAGATTATTCCAAAGGAGTTGTGATGAAATTAAAATCAATTCTTTGTGTTTCTGCCTTTTTTATTGGAATATTTTTCACTTGCCAGGCCCATGCCCATAAAGTGGTTATTTTTGCCTATGTTGAAAAAGATATGATCCACACGGAGAGCAGCTTTGGCGGAAAACGCAAAGTGAATCAAGGAAAAATACTTGTTTTTAATAAAAAAGGCGAATTGCTCCATACCGGCACCACAGATGACGGCGGCAGGTATTCATTTTCCATCACAGCCGGGATGACAAAGGGTGTTCTGATCAAACTTAAGGCAGGTACCGGCCACCAGGGCCAGTGGAAAATACCGGAAAGCGATTTTATTCCAAGTCTTGAAACAATCAATGCAAAAAAGGTCGAGGAGAAAAAACAAGCCCTTGAAAAAGAACCGTCGCCAGTGAAAATCATTTTGGGTATTGTTATTTTGTTTGGCCTTGCATTTTTAATCAAAATCATTAAAAAAAGGCCGTAAAATAAATGATTAAAGAAGTGTTTGCCCACGGTAACTCAGTCATACACAGCTTGAAGCCTGAAACAAGAATCATTAGTGCATTCATTATATCCGTGGCTGCAGCCCTGTGTGATGTCCTGGCCGTTGCCGGTATATACCTGTTGATTTCCCTTCTGTTAATCGCCATTGCAAAACTGGATATAAGGCAAGTTTTTAAAAGATTAAAACCCCTTTTCTGGTTTCTGTTAATGATCTGGATTATTCTTCCTGTAACTTTTGAAGGTCATGCCATTTTTCACTATGGTTTTTTAAAGATCTCGGATCAAGGCGTGCTGTTCAGTGCAAAGATTACGCTAAAATCTGTCACCATTATGCTCTTTTTCATGGCCCTGGTCTCCACCATGACAGTGGCCACCCTGGGTCACGGGCTTCACAATCTTAGAGTACCCGATAAAATGGTTTTTTTATTATTGATGTCATACAGGTATATTGGTGTGATCGAAGATGAATATAAACGGCTGTTAAGGGCTGCCCGGTTCAGGGGATTTTCCCCCGGAACCAATATGCATTCTTATAAAACATATGCATATCTTGCCGGGATGCTCTTTGTCCGGTCATCCTTCAGGGCCAACCGGGTTCATTATGCCATGAAATGCCGGGGCTTTTGCGGTAAATTTCATACCCTTGACGTCTACCGTGAAAATATACTAAACTCTGTTTTTTTGATTGTAACGTTTGCCTCAAGCTTGCTACTTGTGATAATCGAAAACCTTTGGAAATAATTGTGAAAAA
>JAAEMC010000346.1 GCA_024225895.1 Desulfobacteraceae bacterium
AAAAGTGCTTTCATCATACCGCTTCTCTGGGCGCCCTGACCGGAAAGCAACGCTACCATTCGGAGCTTGTTTCCCTTATTATCTGCAGAGTAAGCATAATCACCCAGAACCAGATCATCACCTGCCGCCATTTTCATTTGGGTTTCAGCGGTTTCTTGCCGGCTTTCCAGAACTGCAGGGAGCATTCCCATGATCAAATGGCTGTGATTACCGCCGATACCGTTTACATTGGCTGCAAATCTTGTGGGTTGGCCCGCCTGGGGTAAAATTATTTTGGAAGAAGAATTCAAGACCTTGCTCTGGTTGAGGATAGAGTGTTCTGAATTATAATTAAAATCCGGCAGAATTTTACCTTTTTGGTTCATCAGCACAAGTTTTGCAAGGGCCACCGCCGGGTTTGCCGCCTTAAAATATCCGAACTGGGATTTGACATTTCCGCAATACATTTCATGCTCAAAGCAGGCTTCTATCACCTGTTTTTCTATCATATCCCCAAATACATTGGAAAAGGCAAAAAGATCAAGGTGGTTGATATCTTTTTTACGGATACCGCTTTTATAGTAAGCATCATTAATTGTTGAAACAAATGTCTGTTCCGACGGGGCCAACATATGATCCGGCACACTGGATTTTACCACGCACTGGTTGATCTCGCCTAAAATCTCCATGCCGGCTTCTTTAGCCTTTTTATAGGTGGTCAGCACATGCATGGCCGCCCCTTCACCCATGACGTAGCCGTCTGCCCTGGAATCAAAAAAGTTGCAGTCGCCTTCGGACAATAAGCCCAACCGCTTAAAGGCCATTAATACGGCTGGATAAAGGTTGGTATCCACCCCGCCGGCCAAGACAAAATCAAGATCCTTGAATGCCAGATTTCTGGCAGCATTCCGGATGGCAATGGTTGCAGATGCGCAAGAAGCATCCAACACGTAATTTGCCCCGTTCAAACCAAAATGATTGGCGATCCGTCCGGATATAATATTGGACAGAAGGCCGGGAGTGGTGTCTTCATTGTTTTCAGGTATGGTTTGCCGGATATGCTCCACAAGCTGGCCTGCAACTATGTCGCGCTTTTCTTTATCCACCTTGTCAATGGAGCGGATCATTCTGGCAATCAGACCTTTTCTGACACGTATTATATTCTTGCTCTGGCGTTCACCCGAGATGGTCCCAAGAATAACGCCGATTTTGTTGGCCGTACCAAGCTGATCCAAAAGCCCTGAAGTTTCAAGGGCCTCAGTGGCAGCTTCCAGACCGAAAAGCTGTCCGCGCTCCAGGGATTTAATCATCTTGGGCGGCATTCGATATTTTAAGTTGTTAAAATTGTAATCCTTGACAATACCTGCCTTGACTTTAGGAATATAATAAACGGAATCCTTGGGAAGTTTAGCATAGGCATCATTGTTGAAGTGGTCTTCAGGGATGGCGGAAAGCTGTTTTTCACCGGATTCAAGTTTTTCCCAGAATTCTTCGGTGTTTTTGGCACCCGGCAAAAAGACCCCCA
>JAAEMC010000347.1 GCA_024225895.1 Desulfobacteraceae bacterium
ATTTGATCTTAGGCCACTCTTTTTGACCCTAAAAACATGGTTTTAAGAAATATGAGCTCCTTTGCTTGTTGAAATCAATGTTTTAATGCTAAAATATAAACATGGCACGGGCGAACAGGCATTATATGTAGATTGTCGCGCTTTTATCCCAACAAAATGTCACGATATTGTACCAATGCTGGATGGAGGTAGGCCTGGCAGCTTTTACTACCAGGCCTGAGCAGACAGCAGTCTACCGCACTGAGCTATCCCTTGGCATCGGAGTCCCCTCTCGTATGCCTCTGTTTCACTCAGATATCTCTATTTGTGCACAATTAAAAATCAATTCAGCGCTGATTGTTTTTTCCTGTCTGTAAAATGCTTCAGCTAAAAGTAGAGTTCCCATATTCATGATCTGACGACGATTTCCTCTGCAATGGGAAGACACGAGACTTAAAGCATCTGAGTCAAAAAGGGTTTCAGGCGCTTTTGCATTGGAGAGCCTGAACTTTATAAACTCAAGACTGTCTTTGTCATTTAGGGTGTTTAAATTAAATTGTCCGGTAAGCCGGGTTCTGACAGGTGCCATTATTTGCAGGGACAGCTTCTTCTCAAAGGTTTCATCACCCACAAGGATAAAGCTTGCTGCTACGGTTTCTGTGTGTGGATTAAACATTAATGAACAAATATCCATTAACGATTCTTTTTCCATTAAGTGAGCGTCATCAATCACAAAGACCGGGAACATGCTGTGATTTTCTGATGCCATTTGTATAATCTGTTTTTGTAATTTGATTAACAAGGGCACTGTTCTGCCACTGGTCACTACACCGAGAACATCGGCAATAGCCTTGAGCATTCCATTACGTTGCAACCCGCCATAGTGAACCAGGGCGGGCTTGTAACAATTGGCATCAAGTCGGGATAAAACATAGTGGACCAATGTTGATTTGCCTGCACCGGACGGCCCGGATAAAGCAAAACTCTTGCCTGTGGAGATCAAAGAGAGAGCGGTCTTAAAAAATCGTTTATCCTGCTCTCCAAGGTAAGGGGCTTTTAACCGGTAAGTATTTGCGAACGGATGATATTTGTAATCAAAAAATTCTGCTGGAGATTCACCATTGTTTATCATGATATCTTCCTTTATTTGTTTGGATGTTCAAATCGTCTTGCATTGGCGCTAAGGTCAAGAATACGTGCTTTTCTCATTTCGTTTCCATAGTAGATGCAGGTCTTGTCCCAGGGCATATAGTAAATGGTCACCCGTGAACCCGGCAAACAATCTGGAACCTCGTATACCGTTTTCTTGAACCTGATCGTGGAGTTGTTGTAGACCCGGCATCGTCGCTCCATCCTGAACAAGGCATCAATGTCGGTTGACGGCGGTAAAACCCGACAGACATTTTTAACCTGCAGTCTTTTTTGCAATGGTGAACATTTTAAAGAAGAGTGAAGGGTTTCATGATAGCCACTCATCCATATTTTAAAGACATCGTTGATCTGTTTTAACGATTTAAATTTATCACAAAGGAACTGATCTCTGACGGTCCTGAAGAGCCGTTCCACTTTCCCCCGGCCCTGGGGCTTGTATGGCGGGGTATGAACCAGGTCGATTGCACTTCTGGCGCATAATATTTTCAGGTGGCGGCTGCTATAGGCTGCGCCATTATCGGTATAAAACCGTTGGGGTATACCGAACCGCCTGACCGCTCCCATGAGATCATAAATTAAAGGTTCAACAGATTCGGTCAGGTAAAACCCGCCATGAACAATAAATCGGGTGCAGTCATCCATAATTACATGCAAATAGGTTTTTTGTTTTTTCTTACCATTGAACAATTTAGGGCCATGAAGATAGTCCGCCATCCATAATTGCCCAAAATGATCAAATGCAAAGGGCCTTGTTTGCTCCGGATTTATATGGGGGTCTCTTTGGAGATTGTTCG
Organism: Desulfobacteraceae bacterium; assembly: GCA_024225895.1. Taxonomy (GTDB): domain Bacteria; phylum Desulfobacterota; class Desulfobacteria; order Desulfobacterales; family Desulfobacteraceae; genus JAAEMC01. Next base: position 1,926 of record JAAEMC010000347.1, read on the forward strand.
CTTTTGCATATCTGTAGATTGCAGATCTACTGGGTCTTCGGCCGTTCCATACCCCGGTGTTGGCAAGTTGGCGGATTATCCTGGCAATGGTCCATCTTGGATGTTCTATCCGAATGGCAGTCATTGCCAAACTGATATCATCCGGGACCTTATGTTTACCTTTATCGGATCTTGTTTTACCCATCAGGCCCGGTAGCCCCTGATGAAGATATCGGTACAGCCATTTTCTAAGGGTTTCAGCGCTCAGGGTGATATGCGTGCCGTTCGGGTGCACATAGCGGTTCCAGGATGCCAGGTCAAGCACCTCTCCTACAGGAAGATCATTGGCATCCCGATGCAAAAGAGGGCTGATAATCCCATAGCGCCACAGGGCAAGCTCTAAATTTTTGTCATTTTGTTCTGTCACTTATACCTCCATGATTAAAGATTTGACTTCATGAAGGTTCTCTAACAAAATGTCTGATTTTATAGGATATACGTTTTGTGTTGGTGGTATTTCACCTCACTCTGCCCGGGTAAAAAGCCCAGGAAAAATCCCGGGTAAAAGATGACCATCCCACTGCCTGGGATAGACAAGGTGAAGCGCTGCTATATTCACACTCAAGCCATTCCCGGATTGATAATGCTTTAGCAATCCAACGTTGCATCCGGGGCCAGTTGCAGCCGGTGTGCCGGGCAATGCCGGCAATGGTATCTCCTTGCTCGTACATTTTAAGGACATAGACCAGCATGCATAAAGAAATCCTGATTATTGGCAAAAAGGCATGCGGCAGAATTGAAAAAGTTTTTCGAGGACACAAATCATTGTCACAGCGGTAACGCTGGATATTTATCAATTCATCATTGAACAAATATCGACAGTAAAAGCCCCATTTTACATAGGTGTTACGATTCCCACAGTGGGTGCAACGAATAATTGAATCGTAATTTTCTCTTGTGATTTCTGACAGAAAAGCTATTAAAGAACTCCAGGGGCGTTGCATGTGTTTTTCTCCTCTCTTTTTATTTGGACGATAAAAATAATGAGGTATAACACATGCCCCCCCTCTTATCCCCCCCAAAAGGGGGGAGGAGGATAAACTGTAAGTTTCTTCTCGGACCAAATCAAGTCATTGAATTTATTTGGAATGTTTTGACTTTTACCCCTCCTA
>JAAEMC010000348.1 GCA_024225895.1 Desulfobacteraceae bacterium
AATATAAGCCTAACATGAAAACATTAACCCGGCCTTTGGTTGAGATGTATAATATTGCCTATGCCGGACGAGATCTCATCCCATATCGTAATAGTGAACGGTTTATTAAACACTTTGATGTTGAAAAGGGAGCCATTTTCATGGCTGTGGAAAGAGAAGATAGTGTGGTGGGACTGTTTGAACTTTTTTTTAATGAGAAAACTGCTTATGTGGGCAATCTTGCGGTGGCTCCAAGTCACCGCGGTACCAGCGTCGCAGATGAGATGTGCAGGATGGGATTTGACGCCATGACCGATCGGGGCTTCCTTAAAATGGAAGCGCATATGAGTGATAAAAATCTGCCGATTTTACGGTATATTGAACGGTATGGCCTTGTCAAAACCGGTGAAACCGAACGGTTTACGCTGGAAATAAAAGAATAGACTTGTTTAAAAGGATTTGCCCCAAGAAATGTTTAGCCAGGACCGGTTACATGACCTAATTGCCCAATCATTGACTATTCGAGAACGTCTGAAATTCATAGATGATCTAAAATTCGAAGCTTGTTCTCACGCAGATGATTATCTAAAAAGGATCCATTCAAATTCAGATTCCCTTCAGCCTCAATTTCTGGCCCATTATTTTAACGTATTGGGTATTGATGCGGATAAAGACTTGAGGATTTTGAGCATACCTTCATGGAAAGATGGCGCCCGTTTGCCCAAGTGGAGCCACAACCTTATGGACATCTTGCCTTTGTTCGGGAAAAGTACTTTTCCCAATAACATGACTTTGCGTTTTTCAGGCCTTTACAGCGGGTTGATGGAATGGTGCCGCACTATCCTTGAACAAGAACCGCTTTTTGTCCAATGGGAAAAAGAAGCGTTGGATATACTTGCAAAAGGAGTTGTAAAACGGGTGGGGTATTTGTTTGAGCCATCGTTATCAGACTGGTTTTCCCACTATGAAAGGGTAAAGTCCCCTATTTATGATCATATACCTGAAAGGAGCAGGGGCGAAATCCTAAATAAAAAATTTATTACCTGGCTGCAAAACGGCCAGATTTTTCGATTTTTTGAACAAAAACCTGTTTTGATTCGGGCACTTGGCATGGTAATCCTGCAGTGGCGGGAAACGGTTTGCGAGATGGCAAAGCGGCTTTTGGCAGATCAAGAAAAATTGGGAAAGTTTTTAGGGCGGGATGCTTTGGAATTACCCGTGCTTTCTGTGAAATGGCCCTTATCCGATTTTCATGGGAATGGCCGGGCCGTGGCGATTTTAACCCTCTGCGACGGAATGCGGCTGGTTTACAAGCCAAAACCTGTGAAAAGTGATTTGGTTCTTGAAGAATTGATATCCCATTACAGTCAAAAAGGAACTCCTTTGCCTGTGAAAATACCGCCTGCTCTGGATATGGGTGATTATGGCTGGTCTTTATATATTTATCCTGACCCGGTTGGAATTCATAAAAAAGATAAAAAGCTTGCTGGAAAATATGGTGAACTGCTGGCTTTTGCCCATGCGCTGGGCGTTACAGATCTGCATTGGGAAAATATCGTTATTGAAAATGGTTTGCCCGTGATTGTGGATTCAGAAACTTTTTTAAGACCCAGGTATGCTGCAGGCCAGAGCGGCAAAGGCCTTCATGGTGCTTGGCGAAAAGCCCTGGAAAACTATGAGGACACGATTTTCGGTGTGGGCCTTTTCCCGGATGGCGTGGACCCTGAAGCCAAATTTGATCTTCCGGAAGGTATTGATGAACAAGACTTAAAACAAGTGCTCAAGGGTTTTCAAAAGCGGTATAAGCATCTGATGGAAAATCGAAATTCAATGATAAATTTTTTAACGGCCAAGTTTAAAGATGTCGTGATTCGCCAGGTTTTTAAGCAGACAGCCGACTATTACAATTTTTTAAATGCTTCAATTCAACCCTGGAATCTGATTAGCGGCGCCATATTTTCCATGGAAAGCGCCTTGGTTTGCCAGGATTTATCAACCCTTGAGTCCTTTGATGTATGGGTGGGGCTTTGCGATCATTTCAGCCTGGAGCGTTTTGATATTCCGGCCTACAAAGTAGCGGCCAAAGGGGGGGTGCTTTTTGAAAGCGGCAGTGCCGACTTCCCAATGGAGCCGGGCAAAGAAGATATGGTCAGCGGTATTCAAAAAGCAGTAAACAAATTGAACGGCCTTGGACTTGAAGATTGTGAAGACCAGCAGCAAAACATAGAATTTATATTTTCAAAAAAAAAACCAACACCGCAAGTACCAGAACCGTATAAAGATGACCCATACACCTTTGATGATGAATTTATCAAACAAGCTGTCCGTGAAATTACCTCTCAACTATTGGAACTTGCTTTTAAAAAGAATGGCGGCGCAGTCTGGACCGGGGTGGAGCCCTCCACAGCCAACAATATAATCAAGCTGTGCCCCCTGCGCCATGCCCTTTACAATGGCAGCAGCGGTATTGCCCTTAGTCTTGGGGCAAGTTATGTCATTTTGCGGGATGAATCTATAAAAACACTTGCCCTCGAGGCTGTAGCTCCCCTTTGCCATGATCTTAATCAGCCCCAGGAGAAATTTGCACTACAGGGCTATGGCATTGGTGCCGGAGAGGGTATGGATTCCATGGTATATTCTTTGTCCCTGCTGTCCCAACTTTTAGGGGAACCTCAACTCATAGATGAGGCCCTGACACTTGCACACCTCATTCCCGTAGAATTGATTGAAAATGACACTATTTATGATGTAATTGGCGGCAGCGCAGGACTCATACTCTCCTTAGGCAGATTATACAGGCAAACTAAGGAAAATTTTTTGTTGGATTTAATCAAAGCGGCTGCCAAAAAATTGTTACAACATGAAGTGCCGCTTAAGTGGGAGAATAAAAAGAGCCCTTGGGCTGGCTATTCCCATGGGGCTGCGGGTTTCTCCCTTGCCCTGACACAGGCGGAACAATTGATAAAAACAGACAAATATACAGCCGCAGCTTCCAAATGGCGTGATTATGAACGGCAGTTGCAGCATAAATCATCCGGCAATTTTTATGATGCCCGCCATGAAACCCCGGGTGATCCAGATATAAAAAAATTCATGTGCGCCTGGTGCCACGGCTCTGCCGGTATTGGGCTTGCACGGCTGTTGGAAAATAAAATTCATGCAGATGAATTGTCTAAAAAGGATATCGAACTGTCTATCCAGGCCACGATTGCCCACCCAAAGGAGAGCCTAAATCATTTGTGCTGTGGAAATACAGGTCGTTTGGAATTTATTTTTTCAGCAGGACTGGGCTTAAAAAAGGAGGAATATGTCTCTTTGGCCCGAACTCGGCTGATGGAGATTTTAAAAGAAAATTCAGACGGATTTTATTGGCACTACGGCAGGCATGAAGACAATTTAGGACTTTTTTCCGGTCTGTCCGGAATTTTGTATACAGCCTGCCGGTTCCTTGAGCCAGGCAAAATTCCTTCCATTTTAAACTTTGACTAGCAACACTGCTTTATATCGATTTCAGATCGTTTGCCGCTGGTTTTTGAATTGTCGGAAAGAAATATTTTATTCGGTAAAAAACAATAGAGCTTGGATTTGAATTTTTCCAAAAAAAAGTGCCTGTTGTCAATAATCTGAGGGCCAAAGGTCTTTTTTAAGAAATTGAATTTGCTCACATATGCTTTCACTATGGTTAGATGCAAGACTTTTTGGGATACTTGTTCAAGTCTTCCCGACATCTGGAATCCAAAAATCTGATCGATTTTGTCTGAATCATGGAAAATCGAAGCAGAGACCACCTGTTGATTTATAGCCCACTGGATGTGCCTGGAATTCTCATTGGAAAAAAAGTAGAACATCTGATTGTGAAAGACAAAATATACCGGTGAAGACCATGGTATATCCTTATCGCTAACAGCCAGGGTCATTACCCGGGTGTCCCGGATCAGTCTTTTTGCTTTTGTTTTGATTTCATTGTCCATGGGAGCGGCCTTTTATTGTTTTATAAGAAAAGCTTATATCGCACATAAATTTATATGAATTGACACTTTTTTTGTCAATCCATATGTCTTGGAAAGGCAATTCTCTTTTCAGCAGATCATTCTAATAAAAGCCATGTGCCGGAGAAAAAAAATGAAAATAAATGAAGAATATGTGGTTTTGGTGGATGAAGTGGACAGGCAAATCGGTATTGAAAAAAAAGAATTTGTCCATGGCTTAAAAACCCCTTTGCACCGGGCATTTTCTTTTTTCCTTTTTAGGGATTTAAACACCCGCGATCTTTTGCTTCAGCAACGGGCCAAGGCAAAAAAGACCTGGCCTCTGGTGTGGTCCAACTCCTGCTGCGGTCATCCCCTGCCAAATGAAACCTATGAAATGGCTGTTAAAAGGCGGGTAGAGTTTGAACTAGGTGTCACCTTGGACAGGGTGGTAAAAATTTCAAACTACCGGTATTGTTTTTCAAAAGACGGGGTTATGGAAAATGAAATATGCCCGGTTTTTGCAGGCTTTTATGATGGAAAGGTGATTCCGAACCCGGAAGAGGTTGAAGCAGTCAAATGGATAAGATGGGAGAATTGGCTTGAAGAAACTATTCTTTATCCGGAAAAGTATTCTCCATGGTGTATTGAAGAAACCCAAATTTTAGCATTGGATGAAAGGTTTGATTGGGCTTTGGGACTGGCAGCGTAAAAAGAAATCTTTTTGCTGTAACTACTCATTTTGAGGGTGTTGTGCAAGTATTCTAGCCATAATTGAGCCCACACCGCCTTTGGGAGATTCTTTAATGAATGAGTTTTGGACCACCTCATAAAAGGCCTTAGCCGGAGGCGACAATGGTGAATTTTTTAAATAACCAAAACTGACATCTAAAAATAATTGGGTGTTTTTTATTTTACGAAAGGCCAGTTTGCCCTCTTTTGCCTTCAGATCTAC
>JAAEMC010000349.1 GCA_024225895.1 Desulfobacteraceae bacterium
AAAAATGAAAAAAGATAAAGCCCAACCCAAAAAGGACAAAGCTTCAAAAACGAGTGTATCAAAATCAAAAAAAAATGAAGCTGATAAAAGCAAAGGCAAGGCAAAAAAACCTTCGATTGAAGAACTAAAAGAGCAGGTTCTATCCGAAAAAGATCGAGCATTAAGGCTTTCTGCTGAATTTGACAACTACAAAAAAAGAAAGCAACGAGAAATCGATGAATTTAAAAAATTTGCAAATGCCAATGTATTTAAACAATTACTCGGTGCCGTGGACAACCTTGAAAGGGCAATTGAATCTACTGAAAATGATCCAGATGAATCAAACCTTCTTGAAGGGGTTAAGCTGACACACAAAGAGATACTCAAACTCTTTGAAACATTTAACGTCAAGCTTGTGGAGGCAGAGCAAAAACCGTTTGATCCCAATTTCCACCAGGCAGTAACACAGGAGGAGACTGACGAATATCCTGATAATACGGTGACTAATGTGCTGCAAAAAGGATACATGCTCCATGACAGATTGATTAGACCTGCAATGGTTGTGGTTTCAAAAAGAGTAGAAAAAGTTAAAGAAAATACCAAAGAAAAATAAAGATATTATTGTGGAGGTAACATCATGGGTAAAATAATCGGAGTAGATCTTGGAACAACCAATTCCTGCGTTGCTGTTATGGAAACAGGCGGGGAAGCAAAAATCATCACCAATGCCGAAGGTGGCCGGACCACTCCTTCCATCGTTGCTATCACTGAAAACAATGAGCGTATTGTAGGCCAGACGGCTAAACGCCAAGCGGTTACCAATCCTGAAAATACTGTTTTCGGTGTCAAAAGGCTGATCGGAAGAAAATTTCAATCCAAGGAAGTTCAGAACGATATCAGCATTCTTCCTTTTATAATTGAACCGGCTAGCAATGGGGATACACGCATCAATCTTCGCGGAAAACAGCACAGCCCGGCTGAAATTTCTTCTTTTATTCTGGCTAACATTAAAAAGACGGCTGAAGATTATCTTGGCGAAGAAGTAAAAGAAGCCGTTATCACGGTTCCGGCCTATTTTAACGACAGCCAGCGGCAGGCTACCAAAGATGCTGGAAAAATTGCCGGTCTTGAAGTTAAAAGAATCATTAATGAGCCCACTGCAGCCGCTTTGGCTTATGGCCTTGATAAAAAAGGTGAAGAAAAAATCGCTGTGTTTGATTTGGGCGGCGGGACTTTTGATGTATCCGTGCTTGAAATCGGAGACGGTGTTTTTGAAGTAAAATCCACATCTGGCGACACCCATTTAGGTGGTGAAGATTTTGATTTAAGAATCATCGATTTCATTGCAGATGAATTTAAAAAAGACCAGGGAATAGATATCAGGGGGGACAAAATGGCATTGCAGCGGCTTAAAGAGGCTGCAGAAAAAGCCAAAATGGAATTGTCAACATCCCTTGAGAGCAGCATCAATCTTCCATTTATTACAGCAGATGCTTCGGGTCCCAAACATCTTGATGTTAAATTGACCCGGGCCAAACTTGAATCGCTGGTGGCAGATCTCCTGGACAAACTTGAAGAACCTTGTATAACAGCTCTTAAGGAGGCCAAGCTCGGTTCCGGAGGTGTGGATGAAGTCGTTCTGGTCGGCGGCATGATCCGCATGCCGGCAGTTCAGGAACGGGTGGAAAAAATATTTGGTAAAAAACCCCATAAGGGAGTGAACCCGGATGAGGTGGTTGCCATGGGTGCTGCAGTTCAGGCCGGTGTTCTCCAGGGGGATGTCAATGATGTTCTGCTCTTGGATGTAACCCCGCTTTCCTTGGGTATTGAAACCCTTGGTGGTGTCATGACCAAACTCATTGATAAAAACACCACCATCCCCACCAAAAAGAGCCAGGTATTTTCAACCGCTGCCGATAACCAGCCTGCTGTTTCCATCCATGTTCTTCAGGGAGAAAGGGAAATGGCCGGCGGGAACAAAACCCTCGGACAATTTGAATTGGCAGATATCCCACCCGCACCCAGAGGTGTTCCCCAGATTGAGGTAACCTTTGATATTGATGCCAACGGCATTGTCCATGTATCTGCCAAAGACAAGGCGACCGCAAAAGAGCAGTCTATCCGTATTACGGCTGCCAGTGGCCTTTCTGAAGATGAAATCGAAACAATGGTAAAAGATGCGGAATTGCATGCAGATGATGACAAGAAAAAACGAGAGCTTGTGGATGCAAAAAACAATGCAGATGCATTGATTTCCCAAACTGAAAAAACCCTGAAAGAACATGGGGACAAGGTGGACGACGCAACCAAGCAAAGCATTGAATCCGGTATTGAAGAACTCAATAAGGTCAAAGAATCGGATGATGCCGAACTCATCAAACAAAAAATGGAAGCCCTTGCCCAGGCATCCCATAAACTTGCAGAAGTCATGTACCAGCAGGCAGCCCAGCAAAGCGATGCTGATCCAAGTGCGGCTGAAGGCGGTGGAAATGCTGCCCAGAATGATGATGATGATGTTGTGGATGCAGACTTTGAAGAGGTAAAAAAAGATAAGTAAAAAGAGCATAAAACCTGCTTGAATATAATCCTGCCGTGGTCTATAGTTGCCCGGCAGGATTTTTTATTTTCAATATATAGGATTTTATTTTACATGATCATAACGGAGATCTTAGCAAGAAACAGTTGGATGTATAAGGATGAAACCGCGCTGGTGGAGCTGCTGCCGGCCCAGAATTTGAGAAAAAAATACACCTGGCATCAATTTTATTTTGCATCCAATCAACTTGCCAATGCCCTTGATCAAAACGGAATAAAAAAAGGGGATAAGGTCATACAGTTGATGACCAACTGCCTTGAATGGCTCCCCATTTATTTTGGAATCATTTCCACAGGCGCATGGGTCGTGCCGCTAAACTTCCGATTTGAGGCAGATAAAATTCTGTTGTGTTCCAAAGTTGCCGAAGCAAAAGCCTTTGTTTTCGGAGAAGAGTTCATCGGCCGCATTGAAAAAGTAAAAGATGAAATCCAAAAAACCGTCAAATTTTGGATTTTCACAGGTCTGGATGACAAATGCCCGGACTGGGCAATTCCTTATGATGAATTTATTGGTTCGGCAGCGGGCGAAGCACCACCTGAAGTTCCTTTGGATATTGAAGATGATGCCGGTCTCTATTTTACTTCCGGTACAACCGGCTCTCCCAAGGCCGTTCTCCTGACCCACAGGAATCTTGAACATGCCTGTTATGTTGAAAATGCCCACCATGGACAGACACATGAAGATATATTCTTATGTATTCCACCCTTATACCATACCGGCGCTAAAATGCACTGGATGGGCAGCTTCCTTGTAGGAGGAAAATGCATCCTGCTGACCGGCGTGAAACCCAAATGGATCATTGAGGCGGTTTCCAAAGAACGGGTAACCATTGTATGGCTGTTGGTGCCCTGGGCCCATGACATTCTGATTGCCATTGAAAATAATGACATTGATCTTTTAGAGTATGAACTTGCTCAATGGCGCCTCATGCATGCCGGTGCCCAGCCGGTTCCGCCAAGTCTTATTAAAAATTGGCATGTCTATTTCCCAAACCAGGACTATGACACCAATTACGGACTCACTGAATCCACAGGACCGGGCTGCGTCCATTTGGGCGTTGAAAACTCGAACCGAGTCGGCCCCATAGGAAAGCCCGGGTTTGACTGGGAGTGCAAAATAGTCGACAAACAGGGCAACCTGCTCTTTGGAAATGAGTCCGGGGAATTGATCATCAAAGGTCCTGGTGTGATGAAAGAATATTACAAAAACCCGGAAGCAACTGGCAAAGCTCTCAAGGATGGTTGGCTTCACACCGGCGACATTGCCCGATATGACATAGATGGTTTTATCTGGCTTGTGGACCGCAAAAAAGACATGATTATTTATGGCGGGGAAAATATTTTCCCGGTTGAAATTGAAAACTTTTTCTTAGGCAACAAAAAAATAAAAGACATTGCCGTCATTGGAGTGCCTGACGAGCGTCTGGGTGAAATCCCTGCCGGTATCATCAGTGTGAAACCCGGGGCCATTATGTCTGAGAAGGAAATTCTTGAATTCCAGGAAGAGTTGCCAAGATACAAGCAACTTAAAAAAATATTTTTTGGTGATGTTCCCAGAAACCCCACCGGTAAAATAGAAAAACCCAAGTTAAGGCGGATCTATGCAGAAGACAAACGAAAAGACATTCAAAAACTTCTCCGCTAATTTAATCATAAGGTGAACCATGAATTACTTAACCATGAAAATACTCATCCCGGTCCTGGTATCATGCCTTATTTGCGCTTCAAGTTTCAGAACAATTACAATGGCTGATGATACATCCTTGTCATTGGAGCAGATCATTTCTAAGATGGAAAAAAAATACCGTGGTAAAAGCTTTTCAGCCAATTTTACCCAGAGGTCCAGGCTGGCCGCACTTGAAATCACTGAAAAAGCTTCCGGCAGAGCATTCTTCAGTCATCCCGGAAAGATGAAGTGGGAATACCAAGCACCCGAGCATCATACAATCATTACCAACAGCAAAAAACTTTGGCTTTGGCGGCCGGATGAGAACCAGGTAATGACCGGGGACGCCCGGCAATTCTTTCAATCCGGTGCTGGTGGTGTATTTTTATCGGATATTACCCTGGTCAGACAAAAATTTAATATCCTCATAAAAGAAATAACCGATAGTTATGTGGAACTTGGACTAACTGCAAAAAAAGAAAGCCCGGATATTACAACCATTGTAATCAGGCTATCAAAACAAACCCATGAGATTCAACAGGTGGTCACCTACAATGCTTATGATGACACCACCTTTTTTGAATTTTCAAATATTCAATTTAAGCCTTTGGATGATGCGTTGTTTGAATTTCAAATCCCCGAAGGTTCAGATATTATCTATATGGATGAATAAATTACGGTGTCAAAATGAAAGAAAAAATCAAAAAATTAGCTAAAAAGAAGAATGCCATTATCCTGGCCCATAATTATCAACCCCCTGAAATCCAGGATATTGCCGATCTTTGCGGAGACAGCCTGGAACTGAGCATAAAAGCGACAAAAACAAGTGCCCGTGTCATTATTTTCTGCGGGGTCCATTTTATGGCGGAAACCGCATCCATCCTGTCCCCTGAAAAAACAGTCCTGCTGCCCAGATTCGCCGGTTGCCCAATGGCCGACATGGTGAAGCCCGAAGCACTGGTCCAAAAAAAGAAGGAACTTAAAGGCATCCCTGTGGTCACCTATGTGAACTCTTCTGCAGCAGTAAAAGCAGTATCGGATATCTGCTGCACATCCGCCAATGTCATCAAGGTCGTTGACAGCATTGGCTCGGATGAAATGCTTATGACGCCGGATAAAAACCTTGCCCAATACGCCCAGGCCAATACAAAAAAAACAATACATTTATGGGATGGATATTGCCCGTTTCATAACACATTGACAGCAGATGATGTACAAAAAGCCAAAAAGGCGCATCCGGATGCGATTTTCATTGCCCATCCCGAATGCCCTCCCGAAGTCTTAAACCTGGCCGACAGTATCCAGTCTACCTCAGGCATGATTCAATTTGCCGGGGCATCAGAACAGGATTCCTTTATCCTGGGAACGGAAACAGGGCTTCTCTATCCAATTTCAAAAACCTATCCTGGAAAAAAATTCTACCCAGCTTCTGAAAAGATGTATTGCACGGATATGAAAAAAATTGGCCTTGACGATGTAGTAAGAAGCCTTGAAGATATGACTGGAGAAGTCAAGGTCCCTGAGGAAATAAGGCTCAATGCATTGGGTGCAGTCCAGAAAATGATTGATCTCAAATAAAAAAAGGCGCCTTTAATAATAGATCAAAG
>JAAEMC010000350.1 GCA_024225895.1 Desulfobacteraceae bacterium
ATATTTTTCATATTGATGAATATTATCATGGAATATCCGGGCTAACCTGTTCTGCGTATATGTTATATTTTGTATATAACATTAGGTTTTTTAAAGGTTAGACGAAAATAGATACAAAAAGGATACGGGTTGATGCCCGTTTTTGTATTTGGTCTTATTTCAATTATTCATTATTCCGGGGTGAAGCTGAATTTTTGACCACCCATAGATGCTTCATACATCAATCCCCCCTTGGTATAAACAAATACTGCAAATCCGTAAGTATAACTAGTATCAGCCTGGGCCGCAACATCCGGTGTTACGCTGGCACCGGCAGTCGCTCCATGGGTGCCGGCCGTGGCCTGGGCACCTAAAGTAACCACTACGGCTGACGCGGATGCATCAAATTCAAAAGAGCCGGAAATAAATTTTTCATAGGCTTTTTTATCCCTGAAAAAGATAATTTCACTGAATGCCTGCCCTCCCAGTTGAAAACCGATACTAAATTTGACTAAAGTAGTTGTTCCTTTATAGGTTCCCTTTTTGTACACTTTGCCTTCACCATATGCACCGCCTATAACAAAACCGCCTTTTCCGACAAAGGGAAATACTGCATAGCCGTATGCATTTTTGAAAAAAGGCTGGACCGCCGGGGCTTTATTAAAAATTCGCATGGTTTCCAAATACTGGTCTGCGTAGGCAGTTGTTGAGAAAAGGGATACTATCACTGCAATTACAACAGCCAAAAACAGGTTCATTCTTATCATTATTGTTCCTCTTAAATTATCCTTAATCTTAGTACAGGGGTTCTTCTTTAATTCTTTCAGGGTGAGTGTAGACAGCGAAATTGGTTCTTCTGACAAATCCAACCACGGTTATCCCCATTTCTTTTGCAAGAAGTATGGTCTGATGCGTGGGTGCTCCACGCGAGATGACCAATGGGATATTGCTGCGTCTGGCTTTATGCAATACTTCGGAAGATATTCTTCCGGTCAAAAGCAATAAAACCTTGGCACAATCTGTATGGTCTATGAGAAGTCTGCCAATTACTTTATCAACTGCATTGTGTCTGCCTATATCATCAATAAAGAAATCAGGTCTTTGTCCTTTAATACTGGCTGAGGCTGAATGAACTCCGCCAGTCTTGGTATGCAGTTCAGAGCATTTTCCAAGCCAGTGCATACAATCGATGATATCCTGAAACCCCACCTTTATGTTGCTTGTAACAGGATGTCTGGCGCTGAGTTCCACCATGTTGGTATACATTACGCCTTTGCCGCACCCGGAGGTGTACACCCTTTTGTCCAGAAAGGACGGATCTATATCATTTTGGGTTGTGACATCAATACGCCATTTGGTTTCATCACAGGCATACTCAATGATGTCTCCTGGCGATTTAATGAGGCCTGATGTAAATAAAAATCCGTATGTATATTCTTTAAGGTGTGATGGCGAACACATCATGGTAGCGATTTCCCTGTCATTCACCATAAAGGTGACAGGGACTTCAGCAGCCACTTCAATGTCTTCGGCAAGAGCTCTTCCTTTTTTTATTCGGGTGATGGAATAGGGGACCGCATCCCCAAATGGTAAATCACCGCTCACTTTTAATATCCTTTTCACTGACAGCAGAAACCGGAAAAATGGACAATCAAAATTTTTCCGGTTTCTTTTGTTCTTTTAAAAGTTTTCTTTCAGAAGTTCAAAATGGGCTTGCGTGTGGGCGCAGGCCGGGCAGATTTCCGGTGCTGCGTCCCCTTTTTGAACATAGCCGCAGTTTCGGCATGTCCAGGTGGCGGGCCCATCCTTTTTAAATACTTTACCAGCCTTAATGTTTGCGTCCAGGGCATTGTATTGCTTTTCGTGAAGCATTTCCGCTACGGCAATACTTTTGAAAACCGTGGCTATTTCGCTAAAACCTTCTTGTTCGGCGGTTTTTGCAAAAGAAGGATACATCTTAGAATATTCATAAAGTTCACCGACTGCAGCCTCTGCCAGGTTTTCAGCTGTGGACCCGATCGCCACAGCAGGAAATGCACCAACGGTTTCCTCTGTCTTGCATTCTAAGAATGTAAACAATCGTTTGGCATGTGCTTTTTCCTGGTTGGCAGTTTTTTGAAAAATGGCTTGGATTTGAACATACCCTTCTTTTTTTGCCTGGGAAGCAAAATACGTATACCTGTTTCTTGCCTGTGATTCACCTGCAAAAGCGGTAAGTAGATTTTTTTCTGTTTGCGTTCCTTTAAGGCTGACCATGATTAAGTTTCCTTTATTTTTGTCAGATTGTTTCTTAGAACATTGCAGGCATAGTTTTATAATAATCGGCAATCGCATACAAGGGGAAATAAATAATAAATCGTAACAATTTGTAGTAAAAAGTTAAAATCTGTGGATACGAAATGGTTTAATCAATACTATTATATTATGGATTTCCGGTTGACCCTGAATTTCAATTCTTTTTTTGTTTAAAGAAACAGGGCTTTTCTGTTACAATAAGTAAAGAATCACCTATATGACGCGGTATCTTTTTTTCTAAAGCACTGTAAAGATGCCAATCGGGTAATACTTCAGTATTCGGCTCATTGAATCCTCGAAATCAAATTCAACTTAAGATTCATAAATAAGCAGTTCATTAGAATTTTTCTTTTAACCTTAATTTAATGTTTTAAAGCGCAGAGTTGAGAAGCAATTTTAAAAATCATTAAAAGGAGGGATATTATGAGAATAAAAAAAATTCTTGTTCCGGTAGATGGATCAGACCATTCAATGAAAGCTGCAGAATATGCCATTGATTTTGTTAAACTAAACCAGAGTGAACTTTTACTGCTTCACTGCCACAAACCCTTTCCCCATTACCTTGGAGAACCTAACCTGCAGCATGCAGTGGATGCCATTTTAAGAAAAGCTAATCAACTGGTTGAGCCTTTTGTTAAGCTGTATAAAGAAAACAATATTGAACCCCGGGTTATTCTCTTGGAAGAACCTGCCGGAAAGGTAATTGCAAAAGCGGCAAAAAATAATGAGGTGGATATGATCATTATGGGTTCTCGAGGACTGTCGGATCTGGGCGGGCTTATCCTTGGCAGCCGGGCCCACAAGGTACTTCAACTGGCCCATTGCCCTGTGTTGATTTATAGATAATCCGGTTTTATTCTGTCTGACTGGAACCGTATTCCTTAAGATAGGCATCGATTTTTGAGATCATATAATCATCTAAAAACACTTTGCCGTTGATTTCTTTGTTGTGAAGATATTCTTTTATTTCGGTGATGGTAACAATGGAAAATATGGGAATCTCCAAAATCTCTTCCACTTCCTTTAAGGCGTTTTTATTGGTTTTTCCTTTTTCCTGGCGGTTGACAGAGATAACAATACCTTTGACTTTGGGGTTGTCACAAGCCTTTAAAATGTCAAGGGATTCCCGGATGGCTTTGCCCGAGGTGATCACATCATCCACAAGGATGAGGGTTGATTGGGAAGTTAAGGGCATTCCCACCACAAGACTTTTATCCCCGTAGGTCTTGGCTTCTTTACGGTTAAAGACATAGCCTTTATCCATACCCATTTCAAAAAGTGCTTCTGAAGTGGAGATACACAGGGGGATGCCTTTGTATGCAGGGCCGTAGATTCCGTCAAAATCGCTATCAAAATGCTCCTTTACCGCCTTTGCATAATAGGAGCCAAGGCGTTTGATTTTCATACCAGTGTCAAACATGCCCGTATTGATAAAATAGGGGGCTATCCTGCCGCTTTTTAATTTGAATTCGCCAAACCGTAAAGCATCACATTCCACCAGAAATTCTATAAATTCTTCTTTATATGTCATTGCCCATCCTTTGCTCATATCGGGTTTATCATTTACAACGCCATGAAAAATAATCCGGCAGATCAACTGCTTTTCCTGATTTCAACAGAGCTTTTGTATTAAAATCTTTCATATTCCGCAAGGTTTGTGATTCAAAAACAGGTCCGTCCTTGCAAACGATCTCTTTACCGCAGACACAGGCACCGCAGACGCCAAATCCGCATCGCATGTATCGTTCAAGGGAAACCTGGCAGGGAATCTTCGATGCTTCACAGATCTCAAAGACCTTGTGCATCATGATTTCAGGACCGCAGGTATAGACTATATCAATATTTTTTTTAGAAGATATGGATGCTTTTAAAAGATCTGTCACAAACCCCTTATGCCCAAAGCTGCCGTCATCTGTGCAGTATTGGGGCTCAAATTTGAAGCGGTCCGGAAAAAGAATGAATTCCTTTGTTCTGGCCCCCTGGATAAAGATGGTTTCCTGGTCAAGGGTTTCCACCAGGGGCGCCAATGGCGCCATACCACAACCTCCGGCCACTACTGCCACTCTTTTGTTCTGATGGATGGTGAACCCATTTCCAAAAGGGCCCCTGATGCCCACTATTTCCCCTTTGTCCAGGGTAATTGCTTTTTTTGAAAAAAGTCCTTTGGCTTCAATGGTGATGGCAAAGCCGTCTTGATCGTGAAAAGAGATTGTATAGGGTTTTTCATCGAACCCCGGAATCCAGACCATGACAAATTGTCCCGGGATAAAAGGCAGGGGATATTTGAAAAAAAGGGTGGCAAATTCCTTGCTTTCCATTATTTTTTTTTCAACCCTCAGCATGAGAGGTTTTTGCTGTGATTTTATCTCCATAATCCCTCAATTTTGTTGGTGGGCTGCACCATGGATTTCTTTAAAAGAAGTGTTGTGGCTTAAAAGCCATTCATCCATTTCCCTGGCCACTTTTTCAAAGACATTAATGCCCCGGTACCGCACGGCGCTGCCAATACCTACCAGGGAGGCACCGGCCATGATCATTTCAATGGCATCTTCGCCGGTGCTGATGCCGCCAAGTCCTATAATGGGAATGGTGACAGCCTTATAAATATCAAAGACACAACGGACAGCAACTGGTTTTATCATGGGGCCTGAAAGTCCGCCTTTTTGAAAGGCAAGAATAGGCATTTGGGCTTCAATATCAATAACCATGCCCGGTCCCACAGTATTAATGGCACAGATGGCGTCAGCTCCGGCATCTTGGCAAGCCTTTGCAATATCACCTATGTCAATAGCCTGGGGGGTGAGTTTGGCAATCAGGGGGACATCAATGACCTTTTTGACGGCCGATACCACATCATGGGCAGACTGCCTGTTGACGCCGAACAACATGCCGTGTTTTTCAGAATTAGGACAGGAAATATTAATTTCTATAAAATCCGGGCCTTTGGCAGAGACAAACTTGGCCACCCGTTGGAATTCCTCTACGGAACCACCGTAAATACTTGCGTTTACGGGAAAATTTCTTGATTCAAGCTCTGCCCATTCCTCCTCCATATCCTGGTACCCGGGACTGGGCAGTCCCACGGCATTTATCATGCCGCAGCCCAGATCGATGACTGTCGGGTTTTTATGGCCGTCCCGTGGTTCAGGGCCGATGGATTTCATGGTAACAAGACCGCATCCTTGTTCATGGACCCGCTCCAGGATATCCTTGGAGTTGCCCAGGATACCCGATGCCAGTACAGTCCTGTTTTTTAATTGTTTTCCAATGAATGGAACCGTCATAATATAAATTCCGTACCTTTGTTTTGAAGGTCAATCAATTCCTTTTCTGGACTTTTAGCATAATATGATAATTTGAAACAATGAAGATATAGCGATTACTAAAATAAATTTTTAAATCACCAAATGGTGTATGGCAATCGCTAAAAAAATCCGGCTCGTTTGGTCAGACCTCTCTGGTGACCATTTACTGGTAATCACAGAACCGTGGTGAAACCAAAATTTTACATCCTGATGTAGGGGCGCTACCAGTGTGTCCAGCCGTCTAAGGGCTGTACAGATATTAAATCGGGCGCACACACAGGTAGCGCCCCTACAAGAATAACTAAAAGATGAACCA
>JAAEMC010000351.1 GCA_024225895.1 Desulfobacteraceae bacterium
AAATCATCACAATTTCTAAAAATAATCAGAAAATAGGTTTTGTCAAGTAAGACAGACAATTGAACACCCTATTTGCAGCCTGTTAATGGCCGGGTTATTTTTTTGCCAGCATTTCCTTTGCATGGGCCAAAGTGGCAGGGGTAATGTCGGAACCGCCAATCATTCTGGCAATCTCTTCAACCCGTTCATTTTCATCTATCAAGGGACTAATGGATGTTGTAGTGCGGCCATTCACCACTTTTTTTGAGATCCGGTACTGTTGGGTTCCATATTTGGCAATCTGGGCAAGATGGGTAATGCAGATGACCTGATGGGCACAGGACAGGTCTTTTAATTTGAGTCCTACCTTTTCCGAGGTGGCACCGCCAATACCGGCATCTACTTCGTCAAAAATCAGAGTTTCCAGATCCTGGGTTTTGGAAAGCACCGCTTTTAAAGCCAGGACAATACGAGAAAGCTCTCCGCCAGAAGCTATTTTGATCAGCGGTTTTAAAGGCTCACCCGGATTGGGGCTTAAGCGGAAGCTGACTTTATCCATGCCGGTCGAAACGATCTTTTTTCCTCCACTTGTACAGATATCACTTGCTTCATCTCCATCGTATAATGAAAAAGAGACTTCAAAACAGGCCTTGGCCATCTCAAGGGCCTTTAATTCATCCGTTGCCAAGTTTGCCAGTCTTTTGGATGCAGCCTGTCTTTTTTTTGAAAGTATCATTGCTTTTTCAACAATTTTTCCATTCAGGGCAATGGTCTCTTTTTCAAGTGTCTTGATCCGTTTTCCCATTGTTTTGGTTTTCAGCAACCGATGGGACATCTCATCATATTCTTTAAAAAGAGAAAATAAAGAGCCGCCATACTTCCTTTTTAATTTGGCAATTATATCCAAACGCTGCTGAACTTGTTCCAATGAATGGGTATCCAAATCAATACCAGCAGAATAATCCCTTAACTCCTGGACCACATCCTGTAGATCAAAG
>JAAEMC010000352.1 GCA_024225895.1 Desulfobacteraceae bacterium
AATATGTTTTTGAAATTTAGCTTTTCTGGGAAGTAAACTTTGCACAAAAACTTTAGTCTTTGGGGATTGATTTTTTATCGAATTAAGAATTGTACGGTAATTTGAAATGATAGTTTTCTGTTTGATGCCAAATTTCAAATCATTGGTTCCTATCATGATAAAAATTATATAGGGTTGTCCCTTTGTGATCTGATCAAGGGTTAATGGTCTTGAGGTCCGGAAATATTTCTTCCCATCTTCCTTCATCAATTAAACTATCTCCCAGAAAAACAATTGCATCCGATGTAATAGGAAACTTGTTAAATTGTGATAAACAGCGCTCGCAGAACAACTTGTAAGGATGATTTTGAGATTGCCTCATAATCAGAAAAAGAAGAAACTGGTAGCAACACGAGCAATAAAATGGTCACAACAAATGTCATTCGGATTCTTTTTTTCATGATAAGATCCCTTTTTTTAAGATCATAACGCTTACAAATAACCGGTCGTTCCAGCGAGAGGGATTATTGATAAAACATTGTTGAACAGTGCCGCTGATCGGTGCCGGATACGTCTGTTTTAACTATGGGGTTTAAACCGCCTGTATTTTGATAGTGCAAGGAAAAATCGAAATCATCTTTAAAGAAATATTAAAAATATATGAGCTTTTTTTCCAGTCGTGGGAAGTTATGATTCCCTTTCCGTGAGGACTGGAATTTGACGGGTTCTTATCTGTATGAAATTCCTTAGCGTACATGAACACACGAATCGAGGTGGCACCCTATTTTTAAAGACAGAATACCTGCGCCCAAATAAGCTGCCATGGCCAAGAAAAAGACCGCTTGAAAACCCCAAATAACAGCCAGTATGGCTGCCACAAGAATGCTGATCACTGAAAAAAAACCATTAATGCCAAAGGCCCAGGCAAGGGTTGAATCCTGATTCTGCTTTAATATATCCATGCCACAAGGAAAAGGAAAGCCCATGAAAAAGCCCAGGGGTGCCACCATAAAAACAACAACCAAAACCCTGACGCCGATATCGAACTTCATAAAATAATCAAATACATGGTCCATGAACAGAAGATAAACCCCTATTGTAAAGACAATAATACAACTAACATAAAAGATTCGATATGACAGATTAAATAATCTTTTTGAAAAAAGGCTTCCTATGCCTGAAGATGCAAGAAGACAGGATATAATCAGGCTGATAGCATATGTGGGGTGACCCAGGAAAAGAATCATTTTCTGGATCAAAGGCATCTCGATAAAAAAGTATCCCACGGCAATTAATGCAAAATAGAACAAAACCGTTTTCTTTTGTTGCTTTATTCTCTTTTTAGCCACCCACAGCGGCAGAAAAATCAGGATTGTACTCACTATCGCCACCGGAATAAGAATAATCAGTAAAATCAGATACCCCCATTCTGTTACCGGTATCTGGGAAGGACCATATTTTAAAATGTAAAAAAGTACCTTGGGTTTAAAAAAATTATAAAAATAGGGCTTGTTGTCCGTGGAAGAGCTGATGTCAAAATCATAATCCCGTACAAATACCTTTTTTTGGCTGGACAATAATTTTTGAACAGCATCATGATAAACAGGCAGTTCAAGCTGAATGTGACGATTGGCTTGTTCCGGCGTAATTCCAGGATAATAGACCAGGTCAAAAAGCCGATTTTCACAAAAAGCCTTGAGCTTGGCAATGGTCTTTTTATCAATCTTTTCCTTTGATAAAAGCATGGTGATGGTTTGAAGAGAACGTATTGCAATAAGGCGGCTGCCAACATCCTCATTTTCCGCCTTTTCAAATGCTGATATAATTATATTAAACAATTTCAGATTGTCCCTGGCAGGCGTAACCACCCAGCGAGTCAGGGCTAAAATGCCTTTTTCATTTAAACGGGCATAGGCCTCTTTTATAAATGAGGTGGTATAAAGATAGCTTTCATTAAGGGCATGGACACCAGAGGCAGCTGCATTAAATCCATCCAAAAGGCAGATGTCGATTAAATCATATTTTTGGGACGTGCTCTTAATATAACGTCTGGCTTCATGGTTCAGGACCCGCACATTGTCCTTGCTGTAGATATTCCCGCTAAACTGGCCAAACTGATTTTGCATCAAGGATATCACATCAGGGTTCACTTCAAGGGCGTCAATGGATCTAAATCCGGCTAAAAGAGACTTTAAAATGCTTTCCCCACCGCCGGAACCAATGATTAGAACATGTTTTTTTTGGTTTTGGTCCAATATATCGTAGGGCAGGTATGATGACAGATATTCTAGGTATCTGATCTTTTTTTTTGCCCCCTTTTTAAAGGGTGTGATTGGGCTCATATTCCCGCCGTTAAAAAAAACACCCATCTGTCCGGGCACTTCAAAAGCAGAGGCAAGGCTCAACCCTGCACAAGACCGCAGCCCCTTTGCCGCCACCACCTGTACCACCCCAAGCGGGGAATATGCTTCATGGACAATACGGGCATCGGGCAGCCGCAGAGCATAGGATATGGATTTGTACTGGGAAACCTTTTTATCATTCAAAGAGGTGTTTGATACCCAAAAACAAAGGGCAATGATACCAACAATCAACCAGATCATCATCTTGTTTGTTGTTTTTTGGGAAAAAGAAATAACAAGGGCCGGCAGCATGGCCGCAAAAATCAGCAAGACGATGATATCACACGGGTGCATGGCAAAACAAAGCCCTACAACAGCCATGGCGCCTGCGGCAGATCCTGTCATGTTAAAAAAATAGATCCGGGAAACAGAATAGCTTAAAAATGCCATGCAGATAATCAGCGCGCCGATGAAAAACGGAATTCCCATGAAAAAAAAATAGACAAAAACATAAAGGACTTGTTTCGGGTTAAAGGTTATTTCATAAGGATTATAGTCAATTGTTAAAGAAATTATAAATCCTGAAGCCATAAAAAGCGGAAATAAAATCAATCCTGAAATAAAGATGAATGCGTAATTTTTTTCAATCTTTTTTTGTGCGATGCTCACACAGGTTCCTGCTGCGCCAAAACCCAAAAGCGCCAGGGTGATAATCAGCGCAGACAAATTATGCCATTGGGCATAGGCAAATATCCGGGTAAAGATGATCTCAATACTTAAAATGCAAAAAGATATTGTAAAGACACTAAAGTTGATCAGAAAGGTTGGCGGTCTTTTCAATTTATTGTCCCGTTCTTACCAAAGGAACAAAACGGACGCTTGCAATAATACGGCTGCTTATTTTGCCGCCGGCCGTTTTTTGAACCAGTACCAGGTGCTGTATTTTAAAAGGCGGGCCAACCGGGATACACATGGTTCCGCCCTGTTTGAGCTGCGCCACCAAAGGCGGTGGTATAAATTCCGATGCACAGGTTACGATGATGGCATCATAGGGTGCATATTCCTCCCAGCCGAAATAGCCGTCTTTGTGCAGGGTTTTAATATTGTCATAACCCTGTTTTTTCAGAACGTTGCCGGATTGAACATACAACGGCTTTACAATTTCTATTGTGTAGACCTTTTCAACGATTTCAGCCAGGACCGCTGCCTGGTAGCCGGAGCCGGTGCCGATTTCCAATACGCTGGATTTTGCATCCACTTTAATCAACTGGGTCATCAAAGCCACAATATATGGTTGAGAAATGGTTTGGCCCCAGCCAATCGGCAACGGCCGGTCTTCATAGGCATTAAGCTGAAATTTTTGTGGTACAAATAGGTGGCGCTGCACCTTTTCCATGGCACTTAATACGTTTGGGTCAGTAATGCCCCTTGCTTTAATCTGCTTTAAGACCATTTCCAGACGATTGGAGGCAAAAGGATCAGGTGCGATCTTTATTTCGGCCGCGACAATAAAGGTTGGACATAAAAAGAGAAAAATAACCGCTGCCAGATATTTTAAAAATGGTTTCACATAAAGATCCAAATCCTCCGCCGATTTCAATAAAAGATTTTGGAGAGTCAAGAGGAGAATTCTTTTTGATATA
>JAAEMC010000353.1 GCA_024225895.1 Desulfobacteraceae bacterium
TCTTAATTTCAGGAACTTATCTGCACAGACACCTCTGGTATCCGGGATTGGTATGTTAGTTGCAAATGTTTACAATAGCAATGGGACAACAGAGAGAATGGACTGCGGCAACGATCTTTTTTCGTCTTTAAATTTTTGTTCACCAGTCCTTAAGCATGGCTTTGAAATTCCTTTTTTGGAATTTGGTTAATAGGATTCAGCAGTAATCGCGCCCGATTTTTTTCGGGAGTACCAAGTATTTACCACTAAGGAGCTGTCATGGAAAACTTCAAAAAAAATGCCGTCATTCTAATTATTGGGCTTTTATCCTTTCTTTTCACTTTTAACGGATCTGTTTTCGCCAAAGAAATCGAACTGAAAATGGCGTCCTGGGCCTCCCCAAAACATTTTGCCGGTACTGCCATTAAAAACTGGATTAAGGACGTCAATGAACAGGGAAAAGGAAAAGTTAAAATCAGCCATTATCCCGGCGGCCAGCTTTACGGGCCAAAAGACATGCACAAAGCCGTGGCAAAGGGAATCGTTGACATGGGCCAGGCCCTCCAGCCCCGGATGATGTCAATGGTGCCGATGTTCCATGGCCTTTACCTTCCGTTTTTATATGACAATATAGATCAGGCAGCCAAAGCTTATGAAGGCGAATCCAAAGAGATTCTGGACAAGGCTATGGCCAAAAAGAATCTGAAAATGATCTTCCCCATCTTTAATGATGGTGTCCAGATGTTCAGCAACAAGAAAAACATACAATCCTTAGAAGACCTCAAGGGTATGCGGATCCTGACCACCAGCAACATTGTATCCAAAATCCTGCAAAAAACAGGTGCGGCACCAGATACATCGGTTCCCTTTACCGAGCAATATATGGCACTGAAACGCGGGCTTGCAGACGGAAATACCACTACTATTATTTCCGGCTATTTCAGGAAAAATTATGAGGTCTGCCAATATATCACCAAAATGGATATGAGTTTTGCCACAAGTCCCATTATCATCAACTTGAAAAAATGGAACTCATTGCCTGCAGATATCCAGGCAATGATGATTGAAGCCGGAATAAAGCAGGCCCGGTTCAGCCAGGAGTCATCCAAACAATGGCTGGGTAAATTCACCCAAAACATATCACAGATTGAGGGCGTATCAGTTACGGAACTTTCTGCTGACCAAAGAAACAAAATCAAGGAGTTAAGCCAGGCGCTTTGGAAGGAATGGGCAGATAAAAACGGCGAGGATGCAAAAAGGCTGGTCCGGATCAATATGAATTAAATCCACATAATAAGGTGGCCCATGTCCAAGATTCGAAAAACAAATAATTTGTTCAAAGATTTCATTGATGGTGCAAGCTTTTCAGGAGGCGTCATTGCCTCTTTTTGCCTTCTGTTTATAGCGCTTGCCATATCCTATGAGGCATTGATGCGGTATGTTTTTGGCGCCCCCACCATATGGGTGAAGGAGGTCAGTGTCTATTTATGTATTGCCATTGGCTTTTTAGGTGCAGCCTGGGCATTGAAAACAGAGAGCCATTTTTCCATTACCATTGTAGTGGACCTGCTGAAGCCTCAGAAACAGCGGATTCTTAAAATCATCACCCACACCATGGGTATCCTGTATTCCTGTGTTTTTATTTACAAAGGCGTTACAATGGTCATCTTTTCATATCAAATTGAAGATATCAGTTCCGGGCTTCTGGAAGTCCCTTTGTGGATACCTGAAATACTGCTGCCCTGCGGCGGTTTGCTCCTTGCCCTCCAGTTTTTCAAAAAACTTGTGGAAGAAATCACCTCAAACCCCAAGCAGGAGTTCTGAAAATGACATTGACCATCGCAGGCTTCATCATTGTCTTTATTCTGGTTTTGGCCAGTGGGTTTCCCGTGGGATTTGGGATAGGTTTTCTGGCAATGGGCATTTTGACTTTGAACACCGGGCTTGATATGGGGCTTTCAATCAGCATTGAAAAGGCCTATCACGCATTGGACTCATCTGTGCTTGTGGCACTGCCTCTATTTATCTTCACGGCCCAGCTCATATCGGAGACCGGCATGGGCAAGCGGTTGTTCGATGCGGCAAAAACGTTTTTGGGCGGGATTACATCCGGGCTCGGCATAGGCACCATCATAAGCTCCGGCTTTTTTGCAGCCATGACAGGTTCCAGTTTTGTGTCTGCATCCACCATGGGACTGATTGCCATTCCCGAATTAAGGAAGGCAAAATATTCAGACACCCTGATATCTGCAACTATCACTGCCGGTGGCTCTTTGGGCGCCATTATTCCGCCTAGCATCATCCTTATCATCTATGGATTTCTTACGGATGAATCCATAGGAAAACTTTTTATGGCAGGGATTATCCCCGGCATTATCATGATTTTTTTATATTCTCTGGCCCTGGTCTTTTTGGTGAACAAAGACCAAAAACGCCTGGTTACATTGGAAAGTGCCAATGGCGCCGCCGCCAATCTTACAGAGCCAAAGACTGTGGCACCCCTTAAAGGAAAATACTTTGTTCTCAAAGATGCATTTTGGGGCATCATGGCGCCGGTGATTATTTTGGGTGGAATTTATCTGGGGATATTCACGGCATCAGAAGCCGCTGCCGTTTCCGTTGTTTACTGCATTTTTATCGGCTTTTTCATCTACCGGACCTTAACTTTTAAAAAAATTTTTAACGTTATGCTCAGTTCGGCAAACACATCCTCCATGGTGGCCATGATTGTGGTGGGGGGCGCCATCATGGGGCATGTGATTGTTTTTGGCCAGATCCCGCAAAACATTTTAGAGATTATTATCTCCATTGATATCCACCCCATGGTTCTGCTGGTACTGATCAACCTGGCACTTTTTATTCTGGGCATGTTCATGGAAGTCCTTGCCCTTATCTATCTTACCGTTCCGCTGCTCTATCCCGTAATCCTGCATTTTGAATGGAACAACATCTGGTTTGCCGTTATTTTACTGATCAATGTGAATCTGGCCCTGATCACGCCTCCCATGGGAGGAGTACTCTATGTGGTTTCCCAGATCGGCAATATTCCCATTACCACCGTAATAAGGGGCGCCTTGTTCCCAATATCCATTCTGCTTTTTGTTCTGGGCCTTGTGGTTGCATTTCCATGGATTTCCACCTGGCTACCCGGATTGATGTCATAAATACTCCCTTTTCTTACCGAGTTCCCACAGTTCTTTTTCATCTTTTATTAAAAAAATATTACTTTTAGTTAATATTTTTTTATTTTTTCCGATATAAGCATAATTGTAATTGCAAATCTGAACGCCGGTTCATTCGTTTTTGGACATGGTTTTTAATTCCGGCATGGGATTACGGTTTACAAGGTTCAGCTTTTGCCGATATCGGGAAAACATTCCCGGGAGCTATTAATTATTACCAAGAAGGAGTTGTCATGGAATTTGTCAAAAAAAGCACTGCTATTCTTTTCTTTTTACTTTTGCCCCTCTTTTTCATCCTCCAGGGATCTGTTTTTGCAGAAGAAATCACTTTAAAACTGGCCTCCTGGTCCTCCCCGAAACATTTTGCCGGCACTGCCATTGAAAATTGGATCAAAGAAGTTAATGAAAAGGGTGCGGGCAAGGTTAAAATCGATCATTATCCCGGGGGCAAGGCCTATGGACCGACAAACATGCACGAGGCCGTGGCAACAGGAGTCATTGATATGGGCCAGGCCCTCCAGCCCCGGATGATGGCCATGGTTCCCATCTTTCATGCCCTTTATCTGCCCTTTTTCTACGATAATATTGATCAGGCAGCCAAAGCTTATGAAGGGGAATCCAAAGAAATCCTGGACAAGGCCATGGCCGAAAAAAACCTGAAAATGGTCTTTCCCATTTTCAATGACGGCGTCCAGTTATTCAGCAACAAGAAAAACATAGAATCTGTTGAGGATTTCAAAGGGATGCGCATTTTGACCACCAGCAGCATTGTATCTAAGATTCTGCAAAAGCTTGGTGCTTCACCTGACACCTCCTTTCCCTTTGTTGAGCAGAAAATGGCTCTGCAGCAGGGGCTGGCTGATGCCAATACCACCACTATCATTTCCGCTTATTTCAGGAAAAATTATGAGGCGACCCAATACATTACAAAGATGGATATGAGTTTTGTCACCTGTCCTGTGATCATCAATTTGGAAAAATGGAAATCCCTGCCCGCCGATGTTCAGACCATGATGCTTAATGCCGGAAACAAACAGGCTGACTTCAGCCGTGAGTCAGCCAAAGCCTGGCTGGGTAAAATGACAAACGGTATTGCCCAAATAGAGGGCGTATCTGTGACGGAACTGCCTGTTGATGAAAGAAACAAAATCAAAGAAATCAGCAGGGAATTGTGGAATGAATGGGCAGATCAACACGGCGAGGATGCCAAGCGGTTGATTCGGATATAATAATCAATTAAATAACATAATATTTTTGGAGAAATTTGATAATGCTCTTAAACTCTGTTGGAAAGAAAATCTCTATTATCGTATTATTATCATTGGCATCTGTTACGTTTCTGGTTTTTATAAGTTTAAATTTTTTCGAAAAAATCAATGAGACCGCTTTCATTAAACAGGCAGCACTTAAATACGAAATCATGACAAATCATGCAACCATAGCATTTGATCAGTATGTCGAAACCGGAAATGAGGAATATTATGAGAAAATAATGCTGCTGGTTGTCGATATGATGAGGACTGACGGAAGAATAGGCCGCATCAGGCAGATAATGGAAGAAGAAAACGCCTTTGAAAAAATAACTGAAATTTATACAAAAGAAACAGGGGAAAACGCATCTGTTCCCGATATAGTAAAGGTAATTAATCTGATCAATGCGTTAGAAGGAAAGCCCCTGCTTGATAAGCTGGTTAACATTACAAATGAAGCACATGTCCTGACATCTGGGTGGAAAAAAATCATTGAAACATATCATAAAGAAACCGATCCTGAAAAAAGAGAAAAAATTGCAGGCGAATTTTACGAAAATGAAAGCAAATTCCCTGAAACGCTTAAGCTTTTTCATGAAGCCATGGGGGAAGTGGCCCAACATTTTTCAGGCCTTATAAAAAAGCTTTTTATCGGTATATGCCTGCTTGCAGGTTTGATAATAGGCGTGATTGCTTTTTTCATTACGCGTTCCATTACCAGGCCCTTAAAACAAACAGTATTTTTTGTTCAGAAGGTCTCGGAAGGGGATTTCAGCGACAGTGTTAATATCAAAAGCAACGATGAACTTGGAACCATGGTGAATAATGTGAACAGTATGAGCAGTAAACTGCGGGATATGATAAAAGAAATCATATCCGGCATCACCCAGCTCAATACCTCATCAGGCCGGCTGGAGAATCTTTCCGAACAGGTTTCAAACAGTGCACAGGATAATGCAGATAAGGCCAACACCGTGTCAGTGGCAGCAGAACAAATGACGGCAAACATAAATTCAGTGGCCTCTGCAATGGAGCAATCCAGTGTGAATGTCAATACAGTTGCCAGTGCAGCAGAAGAAATGACTACCACGATCAACGAAATCGCCCAAAACGCTGAGTCCGCCAGGGGGATTACGCTGAACGCCGTGGAAAAGGCAAACGAATCCACAGAAATGATGAATGAGTTAACCAGGGCTGCAAAAGAAATAGGCAACGTGGTTGAAACGATCACTGATATTTCCGAACAGGTCAACCTGCTTTCACTGAATGCAACGATTGAAGCGGCAAGAGCCGGAGAAGCCGGGAAGGGATTTGCCGTTGTTGCCAATGAAATAAAGGATCTTGCAAAGCAGACCTCTGACGCTTCAATGGATATCAAGGCAAAGATTGACAATATACAGGAAAGTTCAAAAGGATCTTTGACCAGCATCGAAACAATATCGTCGGTCATCTCAGAAGTAAATGAGATCGTTTCCACCATTGCCTCGGCAGTTGAAGAGCAGTCCTCGGCCACAAGCGAGATCGCCCAAAATATTTCCCAGGCTTCCGGCGGGATTGAAGATGTCAATGAGAATGTCAGCCGGAGTTCTGTTGTGGTGGGTGAAATTACAAAAGATATCCTCCTTGTGAACCAGTCATCCAACAATATTTCAGATAAAAGTGGCGAGGTGAAATCAAGTGCGAACGATCTGTCTCAACTTGCTGAAAGACTCGACGAAATGGTATGCCGGTTTAAAATATAGCTATATTTGGAGTAAGGTATTGGGGATTGGGGTCAAGCCTGATCCCTGATACTTATAGAAATTGTTTTCCTTTTCATACCATTGAAAATGATTCATGTGTTTTAATGGATTCTATTTCAAATAAGATTCAATGATTGCCCTGTGCCGCCCGTCGGCTTTTATTTTTTCAATACCCTGGTTGATTTTATTCTTTAATTCTGGAGAGATCGTTTTTTTGCTCAACATTAAATGAACCGGTGAAGAGATGACCGGCATCGGATGAATTTCAAATTTATTCCCCCAGCCCATCTGCCTGGTGGTATAAACCACATAGTTGGGCTCTGCGAAAAAGCCATCAATGCGTCCGGCCACTGCCTTTCTGATATTTTGAATATCTTTAGGGACTTCCTGGATTCGTTTGGCAAAAGCTGGGTTTTTTGAAAGGTTTTCAAAGGCTTCGCCAAGGTAGCACCCGCGGACATTCCCTACAAGGAATGTTGTATGATCGGCCAAATCCTGAAGCGTTTTGAAAGGGAA
>JAAEMC010000354.1 GCA_024225895.1 Desulfobacteraceae bacterium
CAGGTTCTTTTGTATAATATTAATTTTTTAAACTCGATCAGAGTATCAAAGGCTGTTTTAAAAGCTTGGGCATAGGGACTTTTGGCGGCATCTTCATCATTGATGGTTTCCACTGTGATGCTTTTCAGGGGGGAGAACTGCCGGTGAAGAAGATGCTTTATCTGGGCCAGATATTGAACCAGGTTCTCGTCATCAGGTGGGCAGTTGAAATAAAGTTTTTTTCCTTTTTTTTCTGAAATCATAACCAGATCGTTACCTTTGAATACCAGGTGGGTTGATGAAAGCCGTTTGGGAAGCATTTGCCTCAATCCGTCCAGGGCAATCCCGCATGCAGATGCCGGATCGGCTGCATTGAGCCAGAAAATGGTATCACCAGGTAATCTGCCTGTTAATTGCCGAAAGGCTTTTTGGGAGATGAACTGCGGCCCTGGGATCTCTTTGAAAAAATAGCCGGACAGGATTTCTCCGGAAAGTTCCATGAGCCTGAGGGATCTAAAAACCGATGCCCATTGAAGACTTGGCACTTCCCTTTGGAGCAGCTCACGAAAGAGGATGCCATAGCGATCCAAAAGCAGCCGGGTTCTGTCCTTATTCAGCTCTTCAATTTCAATGAAATCCAAGGGTGCTTTAGGTATGTGTGTACTGAACCAATGACCGGCAAAGGGAAGGGAGCCTTGCCACTTGGAAAATCCGCTGCGGCTGTGCATTCTTCTTTGTGTCCGCCGTCTTCCAAATTCCTGGAAATCTTTTTTCCCAAGGGAGTGGGGCAATGTAAATTTGTTTTCTATTCCTTTTCGCAATGCCAAAAAGGTTTCATTGCTTAGCTTTCCTTGCCATACTGCGTTCCATATTTCATGGGAAAGTGTTTTTGCATCAAGTTCTGTGATGCGCAGGAGGGCCGAAAAATCATACCGGCTGTGTTCGAGCTCAAATATTGATAGGGCAGATCCTGGCATTTTGTTTTTAACGCATGCCTGGCCTTCATCCCCATTTGGAGACAGGGTCTGCATCAAATCTAAATCCGGCTCAAAATAGAAAGCAATTTTCTCTTTTTCGGCGCCTTGCCATTTTAATTCCCCTTCCTGCATGAGGGTATCCAGAAAAGAAGTATGATAGGGCTTGATCCTTGCCGGAAGGATATCGCTTTCCCAAAGGGCGGCATTTAAAGGTAAACAGGTTAGCTGCTCCAGACAATTGAAAAGATCATCCGGAGTATTGCCTTGGCGGGTTAACCCTTGATGATGCGCCAGAAATAATGGCAGCCAAGTGATATCCAAAGCATCAAACCGGGGAATTGCATCTGCTCTTAAAATCCTTAAAAGAGTTTCAAAATTTTCACTGTCGCAGATCTCATCTTTAGTGCCTTTTTCTGTCAATTTTCCTGAAATACACACTCTTGATTCGACCAGGGAATGGAGCATGGATTTCAGTGTGTTTTTATTAATTCCCAGTGATGTTAGGGTGAAATCCACAGGTTTGGGACCGTAAAATTGAAGCCATTGGGACAGATAGACCACGGCAAATGTGTTATCCTCGTCTGTTTCCCGGCTGTTTTTCCTTTTCAGGGTAGAATCCGGTCTGGCCGGGGAGTCATCCATGTTAAAAAAACTTATTGAAGACTCGGTTTTATACCAGGCTTTCATTATCCCGGGTAAAAGTTCCAGGGCAATGATCAAGGGTGCGCCAGCTTCAGGATGCTCCAGGCGGATGATTTTTTCAAAAGCAGGGTTTAAAATTTCATTAAGTGTATTGCCATGGTCGGATTGCATGGCATTCATTAATAGTTTCCATTCAGGCAAAGGAATGGCGATCCTTTCTTTTATCCAGTCTAAAAGATCCCGGCTTGTCCCAGGGGCATATCCTTTTGCCAGCCGTTGGCGTTTTTGTTCAAATGTGTTGATAATGGCTGCGGGTACCATGGGTCTTAAATTCGGTGAAAAGACCACATCCTGAATCAGATTGCTGGCCAAAGATGAGGCAGATGAGGCTCCCTGATCTGTCTGGTACATATACTGGTTTATCTGGTCCCAGGCCATATTGGCGGCAAATGGGCTTGGACTTGAAGTGTGGGTAACTGACCAGGTGATGCTCCCATTTTCAATCCTATCCACCATTTTTTCAAGATTGGGCATATCAAATTCATCCCAAAGACAGGTCCGCCAGGTTTCCAGCAGTATGGGGAAATCTTCGAACCCGATAATAGATTCCAATAGTTTTTGAGAACGTAACCGTGTCATCCACAACGGCATACGTTGGTTGATTTTGTTTCGGGTAACCAAAAGTGCACGGCCGGCACATTCCCGGAACCGGGCAGCAAAAAAACCTGAACTTTCAAGCTGTTTTTGCAGTAAGTGCTCCAAAGACCCGGCAGTAACAAGGGAAAGGATTACTTCGGGATCGATTTTTTTAGGAATCTGAATCACAATGGCATCATTGCCCGGATAAATTTGTGTTTTCTCATTGAACCTTTCTTCCCAGGCAGCTTCCAGTGCCAGGGCATAGGGCCGGTTGAGCCGCCCGCCCCAAAGGGTGTGCATAACCAGCTGGGATCCCGGGCCTCCGTCCGGACCGGATCTTACATATTCCAAAACCAAATGCCCATGGTATGGTAGATCCACAGTGGTTTTTTCTTTTTGTTTTTTTAAGAACCGGACCAGCCTTTTAGCAGCAGGTACTTCCATATGGTAGACTTGTTTTAATTCTTTTAAAAATTCTTTTGATTCAAGTCTTTCATTGGCGTTTTCAAGAAATCCTGAAATTTCACGGGAGAAATGAAAATCCCGGTTGATATTTTCAGCGATCCAGAATGGTGCATTCATAACACGGTTTCCGGCAGGGATTGCAAAAACGTCATTGTGTGTGATCCGGGTAATCTTCCAGTTCTGTGTGCCAAAGGTGGTAATCTGGCCGATTTTGGCTTCCCAGACAAACTCTTCATCCAGTTCGCCGATCCTGGCATTGCTTTCCTGGTGTCGAAGCTGGTAGTAACCCCTGTCCGGAATAGTCCCGCCGGACATATAAAGAGCAAGCAGTGCCCCCTTTTTGCCTGCCACGGTATTATCCAGGCGGTCAATGGATACCCGCGGGGTCAGCTCCCTTATCCGTGTATTTGAATACCGGCCTGCCAGCATGTTCAGCACCAGGTCGTATTGCTTACGGCTCAGATCGTGAAAGGGGAAACTGGTTTTTAAAAAGACAAAGAGTTCATCCATATCCCAGGTCTCCATGCCAGTCATGGAGATTACAATCTGGGCCAGGACATCCAAAGGGCAAAGAACCGGTTTCAAAGGCTCGATATTCTGCTGCAGGATTGCCCTGGACAGGACTGCCGAATGGATAAGGTCGTGGGGATGGGCACAAAAGATAATACCGCAGCTTTTTTGACCCACCTGATGCCCGGCGCGTCCCACGCGCTGAATCGATGAAGAAACAGATGGCGGGGACTGCACCAGGACAACCTCATTCAGGTTGCCGATATCAATCCCCATCTCAAGGGAGCTTGTGGCCACAATGGCATTCAGATCCCCGGCTTTAAGTTTTTGCTCCACATCATGGCGCAATTGCTTGGACAAGGAACCATGATGGGAATAGGCTACTGGCTTTTTTGACAGGTTATTAATCTTAAATGTGAGCTTTTCGCACAGCCTCCGGCCGTTGGTGAAAAAAAGAGTGGCACGATTTTTATCAACTATTTTTTTAAATTCTTTGGCCAGGGAATCCCAAACCGATTGATCCCCTTTGTTTTCTGCTTCTCTTTCAGGATACCGGACTTTAATTTGAAACTTTTTGGAATCCTCAGATGCAATGGCTGTCACACTCCTTGGAACATATTTAGGGGAATGAGAATTGCCTTCAAGGCGGTACCCGCCGATAAATTGTTTCACTGTATCCGG
>JAAEMC010000355.1 GCA_024225895.1 Desulfobacteraceae bacterium
GACCCATGAAAAAGAGGCCTTGTTATCAGATCTGGATCCTCAAAGAATATCAGAGTTGATTTTCCGGCTGCATGAAGACGGCAAACTGGCAGACTCTCTTTCCAAAGAAGCCAGGGAATTTGCCCGGACCAGGCTTGATAAAAAAATATGGGAGAAAATATACCACGACATCCTCCTGGGCCGGGAAGCACAGATCCGGCAACCCTTTGGTTTTATTGGAGCAGCCGACAAGCCAAGCAGTGATTCAATTGTTGAGACCGGGCGGGACCGGCAGCTTAAAATCCTTTTCCTTGTCAGCCCGTCAATGCTGGCCATGGGCAGAACCCGGCATAGGCTTAACCGGATTCTCATGGAAATGGCCGAGCGGAACCATATTATCTACCTGGCCTATCCCCATACGGCATCACCAAAATTTATAGCCTGCCAGAATATCATCCACTTGATTTATACATCTGAAACAGTTGCTAAAGAACAGATTCAGCAGATTGCACCGGATGTTGTAATGCTATCATCAAAAAACACAGAACGGCTGGTTTTCTATACCCTGGTTCAAAAAATGAATATCCCGGTGGTCTTCCTGGATTTTTTCTACTCTGTGCTCTATGACGGAGATCCCAAATTCCCCTCAACGCTGGATCATGCCGTGGTGGCTTTTGAAGAGGAAATTGCCCTGTCCTGCGGAACCATGATCCTAACGGACCAGGAAATATATTTTCAACGATTCACGCCGTCTGTCGGGAAAAAAGTATCATTATACCCGAATATGGTCGCAGATGGAGCGGCGTCTTCAGAACCGGCCATTGAAAACCGGACAATGAATCCTAAAACCATCTTCTTTTCAAAGGAGAAAATCACAGTGGCAGAATGGGAAAAACAAAAAAAAATCGCTTTTGACCATATTGAAGAAGAGATTTTAACCGCAGCCGGGCAAACCGGTAACCACGAAAATCCGGAAAGGGTTGAGGGGCTTAAATTGATACTGGATTCCCTCAAAGAGATGGACGGGAAAAACAAAAAGCTGGAACGAGAGCTGGCCCTGCTGAAAAATTCCTATGGTTTCCGTATTGGGCAGACCTTTGTGGATGCCATATCCAAACCAGGCAAAAACACCATTTTATTTCCCTGGCGATTTATTAAACTTGCGGTTTCCTATTTATTTAAACGCTGATAGGTTAAACAATCATCCGAACTGCCAAAAAAAACTTGCATGACATAACAAACCAAAGAAGGCTAAACCATAAATGAACCACTCAAAACCAGATATGTCCGATGTAGCAACATCACAAGACAAATCAATGAAAAAGGGCAGGCGGGTTCTCTTTGTCAGCCCCCGACCCTTTGGGCTGATGGGAACACCCGGTACCTATCTTCTGACCGAGTCCTATGCCAAGTTTGTCGATATCTGCATCCTTTCCAACAAGGAAAAACCCAAAGATCTCCCCATTGTCTACCAGGACAAAACCAGGATCAACCTCCATGAAATCAATTTTAGCAGGGCCAACTTTTTTAATGAGGCACAAGCCATTATCAAAGAGTTTGCCCCAAAGCTGGTGATCATCGGCAACTGCGCCCAATGGTATGAGATTGCTGCCGACATAAAAGAGATATGCCCCCATGCACTCTATGTCCTGGATATTAAATCACCGCTGATAATCGACGGCGACCAGGAAATTTATAATCATGTACAAAAACAAGGCATGGAAAGATCTTTCTTCCTGGACCTTGTAATGACCCGCTGCATGGATGATGTAGACACCTGGATACCCGAATGTGAGGTCAGGACACTGGTTTACCCCTTGGGAGTAAAAATCAAAGATTACGCTCCCAAAACCATATCCGAAAAATTTATTAAATGCCGGCGCTTTATTTATGTGGGCTCCATCCATCGCCGCAGACAGCTGGATAAGATGATTCACTATATCCATCAGCTCCCGGAACCACTGCGGCAGGATCTGACATTCGATTTTTACGGCAGCGGCCCGGCGCTGAATGAATTGAAACAATTGGTAAAAGAAACAGGACTTGAAAACACCGTTTCGTTCAAAGGATTTGTGGACAGCGAAACCCTTGTAGAACTGCTGCCGACCTATGATGCCGGTATGGCATGGGTTCCCTATGATATCTATAATAATGCCCCCTCGTTAAAACTATTGGAATACCTGGCATCGGGCCTGGTACCGGTTGCCATGGATACCGCCGCCCATAAAAGCTATTCAGATGAAGGCTTTCATATTGAATATTTTACAGACACCTCTGAATCCTTTGGCCACGCCATACAAAGAATATCAGATCAAGGCTTCTCCGGATCAAAAAGGCAAACAAACCTTGAGAAAATCACAGAGCATGACTGGGACCAGGTGGCCTCTGAAAAAATTTTGCCCGTATTTGAGGAATTGATTGAAGAAAAACCCGAAAATAAAACTCCCTATGCATCCAATATTTACGACCGGGTCTGTACCTGGGATCTGCCCATCAATCCGGAACCTCCTGAAAAGGTGGTATCATCTGAAACCCGCGTGGCAGGTATTTTCTCTGAAAAGCTTTACCAGGGACTGAACCTGGAATGCGAGCTTTTCCTGCTGACCCCGGACAACTGGTTCCAGATTCTATCCTATGCCCGCCCGGATTTTGTGCTGATGGAATCTGCCTGGTTCTCTGCCACGGATCACTGGTATATGGCCCAGACCATTGCCGGACCCGATAACGACCAGATTTTACAGATTATTTCTTCGGCCAAAAAACAAGGGCTTCCCACGGTGTTCTGGATGACCATGGATCACAGTTATTGTGCCCATTTTGAGGCACTTGCCAGAGTATTTGACGTTATTTTCTGTGCTGATCCACTGGCAACGGATATCTTTGCCAAAAACGGTATTGAGGCTAAAACGCTCTTGCCGGCAGTCCAACCTGTCCTGTTTAACCCGATCCGAAATGTTGAGGCAAATGAACCATTTGATGCCGGCACCCTGTTTAACGGCTGGGTGGATCTGTTCAGGTTTCCCGAGCTGGGAAAGATATTAAAGAAGTTTACTGCCAAAAATCTTAATATCTTCCAGACCACGCTGATGATGTACAAAGGCCAGTTGCTGCGAACAGACAAAGAATTAATGCCTTATGTGCAGGGAACGGTGCCGGATCTGGTCCTGCCCGGCCTGCTGAAAAGCGCATCCATGTATCTTGCATTTGAAAAAGGGTACAAAGCCAAAACCCAGAAAACCTGGGATATTCTGGAAGCTGCGGCCTGCCGCATTCCCATAGCCTATCTTGGCAGCCTTACCAAAGATGACCAATTGCGCGGCCTTGTCCGCCATTTTGAAAATGAAGATGATTTTTGCAGCTATGTTAATACCGTTGACCGGGACAGCCTGGAAGTAGAAAAAGAGCGGCATGCCGCCTGGCGAAAAACGTTTTCAGACCATGTCTTTGCCAAACGGCTCCAGACCATCTGCAATGAAATCGGTATTGCCCATGACTGGGAAGAATTTCCCAGGGCCACGCTGGTTTCGGGCACCATGCGGTCAAAATTCCTGCCCAAATGTTTTGAGCAGTTTAATTTTCAAACCTATCCCAACAAGGAATTTGTCCTGGTTTTCAATGGTGATGCAGGGCCGGTTGCCGATTACCAAAAACAATACGCGGACAATTCCAATATCCATATTGCTTCCATCCCATCGGACCATACCGTTGGCACCGTTCTAAACTACGGGGTCCATAAAGCAGACGGTAAATACTTTTTCAGGATTGATGATGATGATTATTACGGCCCCAATTATATTCTCGATACCCTTTTGTACCTTCGGGCCGTCAACGCCGATATCTTTGGCAAAAGGGCTTCATTTTTCCATTTTGAGGGAGAAGAGGAAATCTATCTGCGGGACCGGACAATGCCTTCTGTGAAATCCTTTCCTGCCAGGATGCTGCATAAAGACCAGGAGTATTTGATCAGCGGGTGCAGCTTTGCCGCATCTGTTTCCCTGTTGAAAAAGTACCGGTATCCGGATGATATCCAGGCCAGTGTGGATACAGCCCTTGTGGAGCGGATTGCCGAGCAGCAGCCGGATGTAAAGTGTCTGCTGGTGGATAATCTCAACCTGGTGGTGGAACGGGCCAGCGATGTTGCCAGCCATACCTGGCGGATTGACGCTGATGCCATCAAGCGCAAGAGCAAAATCATCACCAGGCAATTTGAAGACCTGATCACCTGACCCGACCATTTTCGGGTGAATTCCTCTTCAGGGTATTGAAATTTTTGTCCTAAAATTCTATAAGGGACGAGCAATTTTTTAACCGCAGGATCAAGATGATAACAATAAAAGAGGTAAAGACATGGGAAATGAATCTGCAGGCGTCCAACAGCCAGATTCCATAGACAGCGAACCAACTGCCGAGTATCTGAAAACGCAGCTGGAATCCATGACTCTGCTGAACAATACCTATCTTAAGGAGATCAAGGATCTTCAAAAACAAAAAGAATACCTGAACTTCCGGATCAGGTCATCATTGATCTATGCTGCAGAACAGGCCAAAAGGAATGATGTGGAGCGGTTTCGAAGCTCCTATTCCTTCCGGGTGGGCGAAACTATCGTGGATGCCGTGAGCAAACCGGGATTAAACACGATCTTGATGCCCTTTCGCATAATCAAACTCATGTTTGAATTTATTTCCAGCCGGAAATCGTCTTGATCAACAGAGCCATAATAATTGATAATCACTTAAAACATATGCCGTAACGTAAAGCTGCTGAATTGAAATAGTAAATAGACTATGCTGAAAACCATTAATGATATCCGGGAAAATCGCCAGGTTCTGCGAAGCCAGTTTTATGCAAACCTCAAAATCACTGTGGTAACCACCAGACTAGGCGTTTTGTGGTGGATCTTTGACCCGCTGATCTTCATGGCGATGTACTATTTTGTGATCCAGATCGTATTTCAAAAGGGCGGTCCCGGTTACCACCTGCTGGCCCTGTGCGGTATTGTGACCTGGCAGTCCTTCTCCCGGTCGGTCAATCAATGCACCACAGCCCTGGTAAGGAACGCCGCCCTGATTAAACAGGCGGCGCTGCCCATGGTGCTCTATATCCTCATCACCCCGGTCATCCAGGCTTTTTTCTATCTCATCGGCCTTACCATCATCATGGTCTGGAACTACCCGGCCCTTGGCATTCATACCCTGGCAATTTTTATCCTTGTCGCTTTAATGATTCTGATGTCGATTACGGCCGGCATGTTTCTTTCCATATTTCATGCCTATGCGAGAGATACCGGCAACCTGGTATCCTATGCCCTCCGGTTCGGTTTTTTCATGAGCCCGGTATTGTACCCTGCAGAAAAGATTTATGATAATGAAAGTATCCCGGAAGTGGCCAAATTTTTCTACTCATTAAACCCCATGGTCCATTTTATCTCCGCAGTAAGGGAGTTGCTTTTAAACGGACGGATGTTTGATTGGCAGCCGATTCTCATTGTATTTGCCGTCACCATCTGTTTTCTGCAGATTGGGCTGCTCTTTTTCAGGAAAAACTCTTATTACGTCCCTAAAATGATTTAACACTTATGAGCGGTTTCATACTTTTATGTCAAATTTGAAAAACACAGAAAACAACAGCCGGGTAACTGCCCAATCATCAGAAATGATCTGTCTTGATAATATCAGCATGTGCTATAGAAAGCAGGTCTCTTTGCTCAACCTTCTATTTGGCAGTAAAGACAGAAAAAAACAGGAATTCTGGGCCCTGAAAGATATCTCTTTCACCCTTTATAAAGGGGAAACTGTCGGGATTATCGGACGAAACGGTTCCGGTAAAAGCACCCTGCTCATGGTCTGTGCCAAAATTTATCCGCCGGATAAAGGAAAAGTCATTGTCAACGGCAAGGTTCAACTGCTGACATTGGGGCTGGGATTTAAGAACGAATTGACCGGCAGGGATAATGTATTGATCAGCAGCAGCCTTCTGGGGTTATCCCATTCTGAAATTAAGGAAAGGATGCCGGAAATCGAAGACTTTGCCGACATAGGTTCGTTCATGGATGAGCCGGTACGAACCTATTCCAGCGGTATGAGGAGCCGTTTGGCTTTTTCCATTGCCACCGCTATCCAGCCAGATACTCTGATCCTGGATGAGGTTCTGACCACCGGGGATGTAAGCTTTCGTGAAAAGGCCATCAACCGGATGAAAAATTTACAAAAACTGGCCAAAAGTGCAATCATTGTTTCACACAACCCCAATCAATTAAAACAATTGTGCGACCGCCTCATCTGGATTGAACAAGGCCGGCTCATCATGGAGGGCGAGGTTAAAGAAACCCTCCAGGAATACCGCGCATTCTGCAAAAAACCCATCAAATGGATGGAAGAAAACCCATCGATACAAAATACACTAAATCCATGATGAGTTTGATTTAAGTTCAAAAAAGAAAGATGTCCCGGTTTTTTTTAAAATTAATTTCTTTTAAAATAAAATACGATTACAATATATATCTGGTTTGAATTTAAAAAATGCCTTCCCCCAAAATTATATTTCTGTGCCATTATCTTTCATCCGACGCCAACCGGGCACAGTTCAACCGGGTCCGGTTTTTATGCAGGACCTATCCTGTGGCAATTGTTTCCAGCAACACCGTCAGTTCAGAGGCCGCAAAGGGTGCCCGGGCTGTTATCCGGTTTCCTTTCAAACAAAAGCTTATCCAGGTCCTGTTCCCCTTCTGGGTGCTCTGGACAGTTTTCAAATTGTCCTTAAATCATAGGAGCATCGAATACATCTATTCAACCTATGAACCTAGAATACTGATTTTGGGATTTGTCATTTCAAAGCTATTTCATTTAAAATGGATTGCGGATTTATGGGATGACCCCCAGAAGATACAATTAAACACCCAAATCCAGCAAGCAAGATTCCACGGGTTGAA
>JAAEMC010000356.1 GCA_024225895.1 Desulfobacteraceae bacterium
AGTTTTTTTGATCCCATGATCAGGCTGGTGGTGCTATAACCGGTATTAATCGCCTTTTTCTTGTTATTGATTAGCCCCTTTTTTTGTAGATACATCAGTCCGTCTCCATAGAGCTCAGTATGAACTCCAAGATTTTTAACTCCAGAGATGCTGATTACGCCAACAACGGCGTCGGGTATCTTGCCTATGCCTACCTGGAGAGTGACACCATCATCAAGAAAATGCTCGGTGATCAGCTCTCCTATTCTTTTTTCTTCATTGGCAAGGTTGCCAAAATCTGGGGCATCAAAATAATAAACCGGTTTGACCCCGTCCTTAATGATATAGTCGATGTCTTCTGCGGATATGACACTTTGCCCCTGGGTAAAAGGCATGGTGGAATCAAGTTCTGCAATGACGACAGATGCTGTTTTAAGTGCTTCATGAATGGCGTCAACCGAAAGTCCCAGGCTGTATTCTCCTGTGGTTTTATTTTGAGAAACTTTCATGATGACTACATCTATTTCATAGGCGCATCCCTCTCCAATAAGGCGGTCCATATTGCCCAGGGTACAGGGAAGGTAATAGGCTCTTCCTTCGTTGGCTGCCCTTCTTACATCTCCGCCGGAAAAAATGGAATAGGCCTTGACCTGGTCTTGCAGACCCTTATCAACATAGGGGACATTTCCATGGATCAGGATGTGGATCATTTTCATAAAAGGCAGTCGGGGCGCCTGCTCCTTGATAGATTCTGTCAGTGCTTCAATGGATGCTGTGGGAGTCGCTGCATTGGAGCCGATATAAACATTGATAAAATCCCGATCACCAAGGTGCTTGGCAACCACATCTCCGATTTGGGCCAATTTGATGGCTGCAGGTTTCTTTTTCATGATTTATCCTTGGAAATTGCTATTGATGTCCATTTAAGAAATTTTAATACATTTTGGGACTAAAACGCAAGCCTGGTTTTGATTTTCACATTCCATCAGCAAATGCCTCCTGCCTGAGATAACAATGGAGTTTTTTTTGTCTTGACGAACTATATATTAATACTATATTAATACAGTATGATTTATTTATGAGAGGGTGATATGATATTTGTTAAAGTGGATAAAACATCAAATAAACCTTTATATATACAAATAAGGGACCAGCTTGAGCAGGCAATTCGTGAAAAGAAACTTTCACCGGGAGAGCGGTTGCTGCCGGTGGCATCCCTTGCCAAAGAAATCGGTGTTACCCAGACAACCGTTAGACGGGCATTGGAGGATTTGTCAAAAGAAGGTTTAACAAAATGTCATGTAGGCAGGGGTACCTTTGTTGAGGATTTTGAAAAGCATCAAGATTCCCGGCATGACAACACTGCTCAAACTGAGATGGCTGGGGGAGGGATTCAAGCACCCGGAGATGGCCGGGTACGAAGTGATTTCAAGTTTGCGGCCAAACAGCTGCGAAAAGGAGTTCCCGATGGTCTGTGTGAATTCGTCAATCTTACCCGAAAGCCGGGAATGATAGAATTTGTAAAGGGAGTACCAGATCCAGGGCTCTTTGATAAGGACTTTTTTAATGCCATCGTCAAGCAGACGATGATGGAAGATTCAAAAGTGTATATGGATTATGGCGACTGCCAGGGAATGCCGGAGCTGCGCCAGGAGATTGCAAAACGGTATGCTCGGCAAGGAGTCCCTGTTTCACCGGAGCAGATACTGATCACCAACGGCGTTCAGCAGGGCGTCTGCATTGTGGCATTGGATTGTGTTGAAAAACAAAGGCGTGTAATTTGTGAGACGCCGGGTTACCAGGGTGTGCCGGAAACCTTCCTTGTCCATGGTAATTTGGTGGATACAGTGCAAAGAGATGAAGAAGGGCCTCTGCCGGAGCAACTGGCCCGGTTCAATCATGGGGCTGCTCCGTATCTTTTATATACCTGTCTGCAAATTCATAGCCCCATGGGAACCGATATGAGCGCGCAAAGGCAAAAGGCCCTGGTAAATTGGGCAAGACAAAATAACGGGACTGTTCTTTGCGATGATATTTTTCAGGATTTGCGATTTGTAAAAGAGCAACCGGACAGTATTTTCTCTCAGTTGGGACAGGAGCAAACCATTGTAGTCAAATCCCTTTCCAAATCGTTGATGTCTGGATTGCGTGTGGGCTGGATAATCAGTTCGGCAGAAAGAATCAATGTGTTGACACGGTACAAGCGGCTGGTGGATCAATCATGCCCGCAATTCATGCAGGGAATTGTACTCAAACTATTCCAATCAGGTGAATATGATGCCCATGTTCAGCGGATTTGCAGGATATACCAGGAACGAAAAAATGTAATGACAGAAAGCTTGCAGCAAATGATGCCAGATGGGGTGACATGGACAGATCCCAGCGGCGGATTCGCTTTGTGGATAACACTTCCTGAAGGGTACTCAAGTTTGTCTTTGCTTTTGTCTGCAGTGGATAAAGGGGTGAATTTTCTTCCCGGCCCCATATTTGATCTGGATCAGAGGTTTGTAAAATCGTTGAGATTGAGTTGGGCCTGGGTAGATGCTGCAAAAATCCCGGAAGGAATTGAAATTTTGGCAGATACAATAAAGGAGATGTTGCGCAGGTCGCCAGGGGATTCCGGGTTGAGCGGTCTTGGTAGTTTTTGAGTAAGCAATAGTTTTATATTCTATTTGAGGCAAAGGAGGGATGTAAAATGTGTAATGATTATTATTTTAAAATGTACGCAAAAGAACATAATAGGCAGATTGTTTATGACCTTGAAATGGCGAGGCTGAGGCAGCTGTCAAAAGAGAGGCAGCCGGGTTTGCGGGACCGTTTTTTTGTAAAATTTGCCGATTTTCTTATATCTTTGGGTGAAAATTTGAAGAAAAGGTATCATTTGAAGCCCTGTATGGGCTCTGAATTTTGTGGTGCAATACCGGATCAGACCAAAAACTGTAAATTGTAAAGTGTATTTTAACTTTTTTTAAAAAGGAGTGAAAATGAAGGTTCTTGTTTTATATTATTCAAAAGGCGGCAATACTCGAAAGCTTGCAGAGCAGATTATGGAAGGGGTCCAGGGTGTAGACGGCGTCCAGGGGGTGCTGAAAAATACCAAAGAAGTA
>JAAEMC010000357.1 GCA_024225895.1 Desulfobacteraceae bacterium
CTGGATCATTTTTTCAAGTTTGTCTGCCATGAAATTAAAAGAGCGGCCAAGCTCTGTAATCTCATCTTGCCCTTTTATCATTGTCCTGCAGGAAAGATTTCCTTTAGCAAATTCAAGGGCAGATCGGTTCAAATCCTTAATGCGGTTGGTAATGATCCTGGTTAATGGAACGACAAGAAACGCAATCATGGCACCGATAGATAAAAGCCCGAAAAGAAATAGGCCTTCCGGAGGCTTGTGTTTCCTGGCATTTAACAGGATATGGAGTGTGCTGGCGGAACGATCTGGGCAGATGATGGGTATCTGTGCATAAAACCGCGACCTTTTTTTTGAAAGATGGAACAACCTGATATCTTCATCAATAACAACAGGCTCTTTTTTATTTATGCTTTTTATATGGGTTTCATCAATAAAGGTTTTAATTAAAATATTACCGTCTGGTGAGCTGATCCAGATTTTCATGGCCAAAAGATTGGCATATTTATTCAAAAACACCTTTATATCTTCTCTTTGATAGACAGGGATGTCGGGCATTTTGTCAATCTGGTCCTGTACCAGTGATTTGAAAAACAGCAATTTGGCAATGTTTTCATTGTCCATGTGCTGGCGAAATGATCTTCCGGCAGTGATAATAAACAGAGAAAAAATAAAAACTTCAGTAATAAGGAGAACACCTAAAAAAGATAATAAGATCTTTAAATAGAGACTTTTGAATTTCATACAGTATCCACAAACATGTATCCGGTTCCCCAGATGGTTTTAATCCT
Organism: Desulfobacteraceae bacterium; assembly: GCA_024225895.1. Classification (GTDB taxonomy): domain Bacteria; phylum Desulfobacterota; class Desulfobacteria; order Desulfobacterales; family Desulfobacteraceae; genus JAAEMC01. Next base: position 768 of record JAAEMC010000357.1, read on the forward strand.
TTGGGGTGACGCTGGATCGGTTTCAATTTTTGCTCTTAATTTACTGATATGGATATCGATACTTCGGTCAAAAGCCATGAAATCCCTGCCCATGGCAAGGTTCATTATCTGGTCCCGGCTTAAGATCACATTGGGATTTCTCATCAATGCCTCAAGAATATTAAATTCAGTGGTCGAAAGATCGATAACTGTGTCTTTTATCTCAATTGTTTGAGAGGCCCGATTAAGTGTCAGTTCATTTGATTCAATTATAAGGGGATTAATTTTTTCTTGGGCCGGATGCTGCCTCCGTAATATCGCTTTTATCCTGGCCAGTAATTCCCGGGGATTGAAGGGTTTGGGAAGATAGTCATCCGCGCCCATTTCAAGCCCCACTATCCGGTCTGTGTCATCTCCCCTTGCAGTCAGCATGATGACCGGAAGATTGTGAACTGCCCGGATTTCTTTTAGCACTTCCAGGCCGTCCTTTCCCGGCATCATAATATCAAGTATCACAAGGTCCGGTGCAGTCTTCTCAATCTCTTTCAACGCTTCAAGACCATTAAGGATATAGACAATATCAAATTGGTTCTCCTGAAGGTAATCAGAAAGAAGTTCAATCAGTTTAATATCATCATCAATAATTAAGATTTTGTTATTCATTTGAAATCCTTTCTATCCTGTTTTTTCTTTTTTTAAAAATCATTTTACACATTTTTACAACTTGTAAAAACTTAATTTACATTTATCACTTATGATCAATCATCCTAACGAAGGATAGATTTTTTAACAATTTTAGTAAAGGAGGGGCAAAATGACAAAAAATAAAAAATATTTTGCCATTTCATTGGCAGCATTTCTAATCATCGCCATTTCAGGTGGTTTTTTTGTTGTCATAACTGGTGCGAACATGCCGGGTAACAATCAGTATCCGTTTTTTGGTCATGGTTGTTTTGCAAAGAAAAGAATGCCGCATTTTATGCAGCGTGAAATAGGCGAGTTCGTACTTTGGCGGATGGATAAGAAAATTACAAAACTTGGGCTCAATGAGAATCAGAAAGCACATTATGATCAGTTCAGGTCAAAACTTCACCAAACCATGGAACAGGGAATAAATACCAGGTTGGCAGTTAAAAGCAAGTTTCGCCTTGAACTTGAAAGTACAGAACCAGACCTGGAAAAAATGGTAAGTGAAATACAAAAGAACCTTGGGATAATCTCAAACAATATTCAGGATAATCTGACGCTTTTTAATATGTTTTACAATTCTCTGGACGATGAACAGAAAAAAATGATTACCGATGTCCTGAAAGAAAAATGTGAGCAATACCGCAGCTATCACAGCTCTGTAAAAGGGGAGCAGTGGGAGGCGGATTTACAAGAGGAACATTTATTGTAAATGATATTAACAAGAAAAATCAGACAAATGATGAGTAACTTCCGGATTAAGACCTTTATTTATCGGGTCTTACTTCCGGAATTATTTATAGATAGTCGTAGTAACGATCAGGTAGTATTTTTAATAATTTAATCTGATAGGAGAAAAGAAAAAGATGAAAAAATTAACAGTAATTGCTGTCTCTATTGCAATGGTGGCGACCTTTGCAATGACAGCCGCAGCCTCGGAGTGGAATTTCTATGGTTCTGCTCGCATGACTACTTTTGTGGAAGATCTGGATGTACCTGGCGGGGAAGATATCACCACACTAGACAACTCTCTGCAGAGCAACTCCCGTATTGGTGCAACAGTTAAAGTAAGTGACGCAGTTGGCGGCGGTTTTGAATACGGTACCACCGTCAATCTTCGTAAACTCTATGGTACCTGGAATTTTGGTGCCGGCGAACTTCTCATAGGTCAGACTTATACACCCTTTAACCTGTTTTATTCCAACCAGGTCTGGGGCGGTGATAATGACCTTTTGAGCTATGGTGCTATCTATGCCGGCCGTCACCCCATGATTCGACTGAAATTTGGTGATTTTCAGATTGCCGCCATAGAGCCTGAAACAGATATGCTGAATTCTGGTGTCAACTCTTTTACAGAGGTGACTTTTCCCAAAATTGAAGCCAGATACGACATGAATTTTGGCGCACTTACATTGAATGTAACCGGTGGTTTCAACACATATGAACTTACTGATTCAGACACCGGTGTTGCTCATGACGTTGATTCTTATGTTTTGGGTCTGGCTGGAAAAGTTAACTTTGGTCCGGCGTATATTGCGGGTAATGCCTGGTTTGGAGAGAATGTTGGAGTATATGGTATTGCAAACTCCCCTGTTGATGATCCTACAATCACCGGCAGTACACTCAGTGACAACGATGCTTATGGATTCATCTTTGTTGTTGGTGCAAAACTCAACGACATGTTCTCATTTGAAGCTGGTTATGGTTGGGCGGAAGCTGAGCTTGATTCTGCCGGTTCCAATGAAGATGATGCACAATCTTACTATGTACAGTCAACCATCACTTTCGTTCCCGGTGTATTCATCGTTCCTGAAATCGGTGTAGTAGATGAAAAACAGGATGCAGCCGGTGTAGAAGAAGCAGAAACCGTTTATTACGGACTCAAATGGCAGATTAATTTCTAAATTTGATCCGGATATAATACTTTAGATACATACTGTCTGATTCGTATATAAGGAAGTCTGGTGATGGAAAATTCATCACCAGACTTTTTTTTGTGTTTACAAAGTCAAGGGCTCAAGGCTTCTTGTTGAAGATGCCTTGAGACACCCAGGGTAAACGCATGTAACACTGGCATGAATTTTAATTTTTATTAATTTGCGTTAATGCCCCGTAAAACATTTGGTGCAAATGCTTTACGTTAATGCCCGTAAAACATTTGGTGCAAATGCTTTACGGTACTTATGCAAAGCAAATGCTTCACTCGCGTTTACCTTTAAATCGTAACTGCTTGAAATCATTAATGTGGAAAAGTTACATGCGATTGCCCTGTTGAGACACCCCTGATGGAACGGAATCGATTTAACTTCTAGGATGATACTTTTTATGCATTTCCATAAGGTATTCCCTTGAAATATGGGTGTAAATCTGTGTGGTGGAAATATCTGAATGACCCAGCATGGTTTGTACGGACCGAAGATCAGCGCCGCCTTCCAAAAGATGGGTCGCAAAAGAGTGGCGAAAGGTATGGGGTGTAATATTTTTTGAAATTTTGGCAAGCAAAGCGTATTTTTTAATAATTTTCCAGAAGGCCTGACGTGTCATGGGTTTTCCTGCACGGGCTACAAAAAGGTATTCACTTTGCATGTTTTTTAATAGCTGTGGCCGTGCCTGTTCAATCCACTTTCTTGTGACACTTTTCGCTATTGCACCAATGGGAATGATTCTTTCTTTGGAACCTTTGCCCATCACCCGGACAAGACCGGAATCAAGATTAATATCACGGGTTTTCAACAAAATTAGTTCTGAAACCCGAAGACCAGCACCATATATTATTTCCAGCATGGCAAGATTTCGAAATCCCCTTGGTTTTTTTAAATCCGGGACCTGCAGTAATTGTTCAATTTCTTCAACAGATATAATTTTGGGAAGTGATAACCCTGTTTTGGGGATGTCTACATTTTTGACAGGATTGGTGCTTAAAAGTTTCTCATTGACTAAAAATTTATAAAAGCCCCGGATAGTAATCAGATGACGGGCTCTGGATTTCGGGGAAAGGCCTTTGCGAGTCATGTTTACAAGCCAGCCCAAGATGGTTGCTGTGTCGGTATGATTTAAATTGTATATTTTATTGTGTTCAAGAAAGTTTAAGTATTCTGCCAGGTCAGCAGAATAGGATTCAATGCTATTATGGGAGAGCCCTTTTTCAATTAAAAGATGATCAATATATTTTTGGGAAAGCTCATCCATGGGTCACAAAGATATCTCTGAGATACATCTGAATCCAATGGTATTGGATGTGAATTCCGGGGTGAAAAGTCCCCTGGAGCTGATGGTCACTGTATTCTTGGAATTCCAAGCACCACCTTTTGCAATAGCGTATTTAGTATCTTTTTTGGTTTTAAAAGGGGCATTCTCCATATCACAGGTCCATTCCATTACATTGCCTAACATGTCCGAGATATTAAACGAATTGGCGTGGGTGTCATATTCATCCACAGTAGTTGTATCGGCAATGGCACTATCTTCCATATTACAACAGTGGATATTAAAATCATTACCCCATGGATATTTGTTTCCAATATCGGTTCTGGCAGCAGCCTCCCATTCCGCTTCCGTGGGAATTCTACGCCCAATCCAGGCGGCAAAAGTAAGGGCATCATCAACACTGACCTGGACCACCGGATGATTGCGTTTTCCATTCAAAGAAGATTTGGACCCTGAGGGTTTATACCAACATGCACCTTTCACCTCTTTCGAGCCTGATGTTTTTTGCCAGCTAGATCCCTTGGTTTTTTTAATAAACCGGGAATGAAAAACAGTACCGGAGCCCTTTTTCTCTGCTGTGGTGACATAGCCTGTTTCCTCGATAAAAATTTCAAAAAACGCATTAGTTATGGGGTACATTGCAATATATACCCTGGGCATTTCAAATTGTTGAAGCTCAAGACTGCTTTTAAGACTTTTTAGGGCACCCACCGTATAAAGGCCTTCCGGGACTTCTACATATTTATTGAATTGTTTTTCTCTTTCCCCGAGGATTTCATCAAATTGTTCTGCCAGTTCCCGCTTTTCCCTGAATTCATCCAACGCCTTTTGTTCTTCTTCATCCAGTTCATCCAGCTCTTCTATATCTTCATCTTCATCCAGCTCAATTTCTTCGACATCATCATCTAATTCTTCAATCTCTTCAAGTTCCTCATCTTCATCAAGTTCAATCTCTTCTACATCTTCGTCTTCATCTATATCTAATTCCTCAAGCTCTTCATCCTCATCCAGATCGATCTCCTCTAACTCCTCATCCTCATCCAGATCAATTTCTTCTAACTCCTCATCCTCATCCAGCTCGATTTCTTCAATTTCCTCATCTTCGTCCAATTCCAGTTCATCAATTTCTTCGAGTTCCTCGTCTTCATCCAGTTCGATCTCCTCAATATCCTCGTCTTCATCCAGATCGATCTCCTCAATTTCTTCGTCCTCATCCAGCTCAATCTCTTCTAATTCCTCATCCTCATCCAGCTCGATCTCTTCAATATCCTCATCCTCATCCAGCTCGATCTCTTCAATATCCTCATCCTCATCCAGCTCGATCTCTTCGATTTCCTCATCTTCATCAACTTCAATTTCCTCTACTTCTTCATCTTCTTCTAATTCCTCATCCTCATCCAACTCAATTTCTTCAAAGTCAGCATCTTCATCCAGGTCGATTTCTTCTATTTCATCATCTTCATCCAGATCAATTGTTTCAAATTCGTCATCCTCCTCATCCTCTTCAACAACCTCGATCTCCTCATCTTCATCAACTTCTATTTCCTCTACTTCCTCCTCCTCCTCTTCGCTTATTGCCTCTTCAAGTCCTTCAACAGGGAAACCTTCGTGGGCAATTTTATTTAAAATATTTTCAATCTGGCCGACCACATCGTGGGCTTCAAGCTCTTCATTGGAACCTTCGAAATTATCTAGAAAGTCGGTGATCAGCTTTAACAGACCTGCAGCCTGATCAATATCAACATCCCCGGCTTGTACTGCATTGGTAAATGAATGCAGCAGATTATTTTTTGCCTCCTCTGACATGTCAAAGGTATTGGCATCCGTGATAACTATATTTTCGGGATTCTTATCTTTTTCGCTGAGTTTTTTAAGGTCTGCAGTAATGGATGATTTGATGGAAAAGAAATTTCTTCTTTTAGCTTTGAGTTTGGGCAGGCTGTCGCCAACATCCCATATAGTCTTGATCAGTGTATCAGTTTCAATCTTTCGGATTTTTAAAATGTCGTCTTCTGATGTATAAAGTTCCCTTATGGCAAGGATCGCCTTTTGTTTTACAGACTTCTCCCGGTAATTCAAGTTGGCGATTGCCTCATCAATTCCTTCCAATGAAATGGATATATTTGCCAAAGGGCATTTTCTCCTTTTAATTGAGTTTATGCTAGCTTTACATTATTGTATAAACATCGGCTTATTTCAATATATCCTTATATTTCAGTTAATTTAATTTGTCACCAATTTCACTTCCCCATTGAAAAA
>JAAEMC010000358.1 GCA_024225895.1 Desulfobacteraceae bacterium
ATCTGCTTTGCCGATCATTTCGGAAAAGCTCGTGAAAAATATTCCTGCAAGTTTTTTGGCTGTGGAATCAATCAATCGCGATCCCAATTGAGCGATTTTACCACCGACTTTGTCGGAAAGATAAAAAGTGATTGTATTCAGCGTATCTGTTTTTACCAGTTTACCGGTACCCGGACTTGCTTTTGGGCCTTGTTTTGAAAGATTAAAAAGTGATTCTTTTTACCAAACAGATAGAGTTCTTTTGTAACCTTCACATCCTGTTTACAGTAAACCACGATTTTCTTTATTTTACCCTCTTTCCACCATTGCAATGCCGCAAGTCCGTCTGCACTTTTTTTAAGCCCCAGGGTCTGTTGGGCCAAATGATCCAAAGAGAGCCTGTATCCCAACTGTTCGTGAATTTTCAGTAAAAGGTCCAGGGTGGGAAGCGAATAAAAATCAAAGGCGCTGATTCCGGTTAAAACCTTATAGTCAAACCGGATAATATTGAAACCAATGACAAGATCCAGCTTTTGAAGATCATTAATCAGTGCCGTGATGTCTTCTTCCATATATTCATTGTAGGAATCAGTTTTGGAATCGTAAAGGATGGCGCAGCTGACGCCCATTTTTTCTGCCTTGTGCCATCCACCCACCTCCTTGGCTGACCTGCGGGTTTCAATATCCAACACCCCATAACGGATATCCTGCACTTTGCTCATTTGAGTTTTTTCTTTTAAAAATGAAGAGGGTTCAGGGTCATCCTGGACAATGTTGATGTGATGGAAGGTGTTGTCCTGAACACCCTGGAAAAGGAGTTCAAGTATTTTTAAAACAGATGCCTTGTCAATAGGCCTGTTGCCAGACCCGCATTTAGGGGAGTGAACACAGGATGGACAACCGGTTTCACAGTCACAATCCTTGATCACATTCCAGGTCCTCTCCATAAGTTTTTGAGCATTTTCAAAGGCCTTTTTCGCAAAACCCAGGCCCCCTGGGATACCGTCATAGATGAATACGGCTGCCTTACCCACCTGGGCATCATAAGGAGTCGATATACCACCGATATCATTTCTGTCCGTCATCACCAAAAGAGGCATAATGCCGATGGCAGCATGTTCCAGGGCATGGATGCCGCCCATAAAATGCATCAGCTCAGATTCGATCCTGTCTCGGATCCTATCCGGAATCTCAATCCACAACCCCTGGGTTTCAAATTCAAGTTGCGGCAAGTCCAGAGGGATAATCCCTAAAGAGCGCTGGGTGGCAACCAATTTCTTATCGTATCCGGTTACCTGGTCGGTGATTTTTAATTTAGCAAACCCTACCCTTGTTCCGTTTACAATTTTTGAATCCAGCACCTTCATAATTCTGGTGGACTTGGATGACCGGGCACGGGTAAAATAGTTAACATCCTCTTTTTTTACTTCAACAA
>JAAEMC010000359.1 GCA_024225895.1 Desulfobacteraceae bacterium
CAATCTGGATGATTTCATCAATGATTTCTGTGTTCAAGACCTTTGGGATAAATCCCGCACCAATTCCTTGGATTTTGTGGGGGCCGGGATCTCCGCCTGAGAGAACCGGTGAGGCAGCCGGCTCTACTGCTACGGAAATAAGTTCAGGTTTTTTAGCCTTAATCACCTCTGAGACCCCTGTAATGGTTCCGCCGGTTCCCACACCAGAGACAAATATATCGATTTCACCGTTGGTAGCTTCCCAAATTTCCGGTCCGGTAGTCTTCCTGTGTATTTCAGGATTGGCAGGATTGGAAAACTGGTCGGGCATAAAAGAATAGGGTGTTGTCTCAAGAATGGCTTTGGCCTCTGCAATAGCGCCTTTCATGCCCTTGGCCCCCGGCGTAAGTACCAGGGTGGCCCCCAGGTGTTTTAAAAGCTGGCGTCTTTCAACGCTCATGGTTTCGGGCATGGTTAAAATGAGTTTCAGCCCCTTTACCCGAGCCACAAAGGCCAAGGCGATTCCTGTATTTCCCGACGTGGGTTCTACAATGACAGAATCGTTATCGATCACGCCCCTTTCAAAGGCATCTTCTATCATGGCAAGCCCGATGCGGTCCTTGACACTGGACATGGGATTAAAGGCTTCATTTTTGGCATATAGTTTCGCCCCGCACTCACGGCTGGCTTCTTTAAGATAAATTAAAGGAGTGTTCCCGCAGGCTTGGGTAATATCAAACATTGACTTCATTGGTGAACTCCTTTGCAGTTCCTGAGTTTTTGTAAACCAGGTTTGGTGCCTCAATAAAGACTTTGGTGTCTGCAGGTACCGAAGAGGTGAGCCAGACATTTCCGCCGATGATGGAGCGGGCCCCGATAATTGTTTCTCCACCCAGAATGGTAGCTCCTGAATAAACAATCACGTCATCTTCAATAGTGGGATGGCGTTTGGCCCCCCTGAGTTTTTCACCCGCATCCGGCGGTAAGGAAAGCGCTCCTATGGTAACATTTTGATAAATTCTCACATTGTTGCCGATTACACTGGTTTCACCAATAACAATACCCGTGCCGTGGTCAATGACAAACCTTTCCCCAATTTTAGCACCCGGGTGGATATCTATGCCGGTTAAACTGTGGGCATGTTCGGACATGATTCTCGGTAATTGAGGAATGTTAAGTTTATAAAGGATATTGGCAATCCGGTATACGGTGATTGCATAAAGGCCCGGATATGAAAAAATAATTTCATCATGGCTTTTGGCAGCCGGGTCCCCTGAATAGGCGCCTTTCACATCCTCGGAAAGTGAAAGCCTCAACTTGGGGATCGCCTCAATGACCTCAAGGGCTGCATCATTACCCCGGCCTTCGCACTCAGAACATTGCAGTCCGTACCGCAGACAGTCGTGACGCAATACATGGCTGATCTGTTCTGAAAGAATATCATAGAGCTGAGAAATCGTCTGGCCCATATAATATTGAAGGTTTGCGCCATCCACTTTTTCTTTTGAAAAATATCCGGGAAAAAGGATTTCCCGAAAGATATCAATCATCTCTTTGATTGAAGTGGAAAAATGGATGGGCTCATCTCCAATATGGGCAAAACACCGGTTGTCTCCCATGGAGGTGAGTATTCTATCAATTGTTTTTGGCAGTTCCTGCCTGTGCTCGGAATCTATCTGCCTTTCCGTCCGGCAGGATATGTTGTTGATTGTAAAGTCATCCATTTGTGAATCCTTCCATCTCCTTGTGAAAGAAATGCATAAATACCTTGCAGTTTTTGCATTCATCCATTTTGTCATCCCAGGAATTCTGGGCCTCTCCGTTGCATTTTGTTCCATTGATGAACCAGCACAGATCGCCTGCCTGGAACTCCCATGCAGGGCATTTTTCCAGCCTTTTTTCAGGACATTTTAAAATATCCCAGCATTTTAAAGAGACCGTATCTTTTCTGAGTACCCTTGAAAGCAAAAAAAGTAATTGCCGCTCTACATGATGGGGAATCCTCCGCCATCCCTGTTCATAGGAGTGAACCGCCTTGATTGAAATGCCGAGTAACTGGGCCAGTTCTTTTTGTGTTTTTTTCAGTCTTGTCCTGATGTGTTTGAAATGATAGCTTTCCATGGGCTCTCTTTTATCTTTGTTCTGGTTAAATTAATTTTCCTAAAAGTATACCACAAAGTGGGACTTGTCAATGCCAAATAAGAGTAAATAGCTGTATATTCAAAGAGTTCGGATGTGTCTCATTACAGGGGTTTTGTAAATCATTGAATGGGTTGACGGATGGATAATCTGCATTACTTTATATGTCGAATTAGAAATAATAATGTAAAGGATTGAGTATGAATTTTGATAAGCTGACGGTAAAGAGCCAGGAATTATTCCAGAAAGCCCATGGCATTGCTGAGAAGTCTAACAACCAGGCCATTGAACCTGTCCATTTTTTGAAAGCAATGCTGGAAGACGATGACGGCGTTGTTGTCTCCATTTTGAAAAAGATTGGTATCCAGGCCCAAAAGCTATGCCAGGATACTGATTCTATCATTTCAAAAGTTGTAAAGGTCTCCGGCGGAAACATATATCTTTCCCGGGATGGGAAAAAAATGCTGGATCTTGCTCTTTCAGAAGCACATAAAATGAAGGACCAGTATGTCAGTTTGGAACATCTTCTTTTGGCACTTACCATGTCAAAAGAGGCAGCAGCAGGTATTTTAAAAGATAGTGGGGTTTCAAAAGAGGCAATCTTATCGGTGTTAAAAGATATCAGGGGGAACCAGACCGTGACAGATCAAAATCCGGAAGAAAAATACCAGGCCCTGGAAAAGTTTGGAAGGGATTTAACCCTTCTGGCCAGGAAAGGCCAGTTAGATCCGGTTATCGGAAGGGACGAAGAGATCCGGCGAATTGTACAGGTTTTGTCCAGAAGACGTAAAAATAATCCGGTTCTTATTGGAGAGCCGGGTGTCGGCAAAACTGCTATTGTGGAAGGACTGGCCCAGCGAATAGTGGAAGGAGATGTTTCCGACACATTAAAAAACAGAAAAGTTGTGGCCCTGGATATAGGGGCATTGCTGGCTGGAGCCAAGTTCCGCGGAGAATTTGAGGAAAGACTTAAAGCTGTATTAAAAGAGGTGGAAGCCGCTAAAGGAGAGATCGTTCTTTTTATTGATGAACTGCACACTGTGGTTGGCGCTGGTGCAGCAGAAGGATCTGTGGATGCCTCCAATATGCTTAAGCCTGCATTGGCCAGGGGCTCTTTGAGATGTGTAGGTGCGACTACCTTAAATGAATATCGAAAATATATTGAAAAGGATGCAGCCCTTGAAAGGCGTTTTCAGCCGGTTTTTGCCAAAGAGCCGACAGTGGAGGATACTATTTCCATTTTAAGGGGATTAAAAGAAAAATATGAACTCCACCATGGGGTCAGGATAAAGGATTCTGCCATTATATCAGCCGCAACCCTTTCCAACCGGTATATTGCAGACCGGTTTCTTCCGGACAAGGCTGTTGATCTGATTGATGAATGTGCATCCCGTCTTCGCATAGAAATCGATTCCATGCCCCGGGCTATTGATGAAATCCAAAGGCGGATCACCCAGGCTGAAATTGAACGTCAGGCTCTGCTCAAAGAAAAGGACAAGGCATCAAGGCAGCGGTTGGAAATTCTTGAAAAAGCATTGGCGGCCATGAAAGAGGAAATGGGGCCGTTAAAACTTCGCTGGGATAATGAAAAGGGACTTATACAACAAATCAATAATATCAGAGAAGAGATTGATAAATACCAGACCGAGGCAGATGTGGCCCAGAGAAACGGGGATCTTGAAAAGGTAGCCCAGATTCGGTACGGCACCCTGGAAACACTAAAAAAAGACCTTGGGGTCAAGAAAGATGAACTCAATGAACTCCAGCAGCATGGACGGATGCTCAAAGAGGATGTTGAGGAATCAGATGTGGCAGAGGTCGTCTCGATATGGACCGGGATTCCGGTATCAAAAATGCTTAAAGGCGAGCAGGAAAAATTGGTAAACATGGAGCACCATATTCGAAAAAGGGTGATAGGACAGACAAAGGCCATTGATGCAGTGTCCAACGCGGTGAGAAGATCTCGGTCCGGGCTTCAGCCCGAAGACCGGCCCATCGGTACCTTTATATTTATGGGGCCTACCGGGGTGGGAAAAACCGAGCTTGCCAAATCCCTGGCTGAATTTATTTTTGACAGCGATGAAGCCATGGTAAGGGTGGATATGTCCGAATATATGGAAAGACATTCAGTGGCACGCTTAATCGGCGCTCCTCCGGGATATGTGGGTTATGATGAAGGGGGGTTCCTCACTGAGGCCGTCAGAAGGCGGCCTTACTCTGTTATCCTCTTTGACGAGATTGAAAAAGCGCATCAGGATGTCTTTAATATCCTGCTGCAGGTTTTAGACGACGGTAGAATGACCGACGGTCACGGGCGGACCGTTGACTTTAGAAATACCATTATCATTATGACGTCCAATGTAGGAAGCCGTTTCCTCCAAGAGGCAGGGCTAAATGACACCATGAATGGTAATAAAATCCAGGAGGGAGTCGCCCATGCATTAAAAGATGTATTCCGGCCTGAATTTTTAAACCGTATTGATGAAATCATTACCTTTCATTCGTTAACCCGGGAGAATATCAAGGACATTGCCGCCATCCAGATCAATAAATTGAATAAACGTCTGTCCTTAAAGGATCTGAGCGTGCAATTAGATGACAGTTCCATGGCCCATCTTGCCAAAAAAGGATATGATCCGGTTTTTGGTGCAAGACCCTTAAAGCGAATTATCCAGCAGGAGATAGAGAATCCTCTCTCCATAGCGATCCTGCAAGGCGATTTTGAAAAGGGCCAGTCCATTTGTTTTGTTTATGATGAAAACTTGGGCCACATGAAATTGTCTGTCTGACAGTGTTCAAGCATTGGCGGGAACATGATTCATCTATATAGCAGGCGTTGAGGTCCCGCAAGCAGGAGAATGGTGAGGCAAGAGATTTTTATCGTTCAGGTTGCGATATTATCTGCAAACTTTTTGATATCTTCATTTTTGGCAAGAAAGCGGTATAAGGTTGCTCTTCCCACTGCCAGAATTCTGGCTGCCTTGGATTTGTTTCCACCGGTTCTTTTCAAGGCGGCTTTAACCGATTCTACATCCAGCTTTCCTTTGACCGGCCTGCTGCTCTTTGATGATACATTTTCCAGTATAAGGCTGGAGGACGAGGTCTCTTTGATGAGTTCCATGGGAAGATCAGATGGTAAAATCTTCTTGCCTCTGCACCGGACAATGCAAAATTGTATGATATTTTTCAGTTCCCTGACATTGCCAGGCCATTTGTAATCCATCATTAGTTCAAGGGTCTCTTCAGCAATGGACGGCACTTTATGCCGACTTTCCATCTGGGCTTCCTTTAAAAAATAAGTGGCCAGCAGCGGGATATCGCTTCTTCGTTTTCTTAGGGGCGGAAGCTCAATGGGAATCACATTGAGTCTGTAAAAAAGATCTTCGCGGAATCTTCCGGCTTTTACTTCTTCTTTAAGGTTTTTGTTGGTTGCCGAAATGATTCTTACATCTACTGTAACCCTTTTCTCACCGCCGACTTTTTCAAAAGCACCTTCCTGGAGGAACCTGAGCAGTTTGACCTGGGTGCTCAAAGGCAGTTCTGCGATTTCATCTAGAAGAAGGGTGCCTTTATCAGCAAGCTCAAACCGGCCTTTTCTTTCTCTTACCGCACCGGAAAAAGCACCTTTTACATGCCCGAACAGTTCGCTTTCCACAATGCCTTCAGGGATGGCGCCGCAATTTACCGGAACAAAAGCGCCATTGCCTTGGGAGCTGATGTCGTGGATTGCATAAGCAACCCTTTCTTTTCCCGTACCGGTTTCACCGGATATGTGAACGGGGTAATTGTAAAGGGCGACATCTCTGATCTGTCTGAAAACATCCTGAATGGCCTTGTCTTTGCCAATGATTCCGGCGAAACTGGACAAATTTTCCGTCCGCAGCAATAGATCAATGTTCTGGGTTATATCTGAAAAAGAGGCCACAACACCTTTTAACCTGCTCCGTCCGTCATTGAGGGGGGAAACAGTCATCTCAAGCTGTCTTGATATTCCGTCTTTGGTGACAATGGTCAAAGGGTATTCTTTGGTGTCATCTGTCAGATCCGGGGAACTGTCACAAAAGGAACATTTCCCGCCGCAAAAGGGTGATTCAAAAACAAGATGGCAGTCTTTGCCAATCACATCATCCCTTTGAAACCCTGTGATACGTTCAGCCTCTTTATTGAAAACCGTAATGATTCTTTCAGGTGTGTGGGCAATAATACCAATCTTCAGATTGTCCAGTACAAGATTTAAATTTTCAGGATTGAGCAGCATATCGGTAAATTTTTTCATTGCACAATATTTCCAAAGTGTAATTTAAATAGTTTGTCATCAATACTGAAAAGTAAATGACACATTTGTGTATCAGGTGCAACGCTTTTTTTGGGTTGAAATTGAAATTCTTAAGAGATGCATGGGATAGAGGGCTTATATTCCCAAACGGCGTATTAAATCAAGCCAATGGCGCATGATTCTATTTGTCAGGCTGCCATGCAGATTCTATTTGTTTTTCAATGGTATCTAAGGCAGGTTTTAAATTTATATTTTTTATACAAGGAGCTTATGGTTCCGGCAGGAAAGCATAAGATCGCAAATTTTTGCCTTCACAAAAAACCAGCCGTCAAAAATGTCAATTTCTTGTTCGTCGGTTACTATGTGCTCAGGAACAAGGCTGCAGTCAAAGCAGTCGGCATTTATAAGGGCCCTGATGGCATATCCTTTTTTCACAGGATCTGAGGAATGTAAAAATCCGTAAATAATTCCTATGGTTTTATCGTTTTGGGCAACCACGGTTTCAAGATATGTCCCAACACCCCATAAAACTCCCCTTTGAAGCATCTCATGCTCAATGAAATTACCATTCGGATCCAGATAGGAATATAGAATGGATTCAAATTCTTGGGCAAGATCGGTATTGTTTGCTAAAATTTCACCCATTGCTTCAGGAGATCCCCATCCAATGCCGCCGGATTCATCATTCAAGTTCCACATGATTCGACGTAGCAGATTTCGTGCGTTTTCCATTTTTACTTTTGCAAGTCTGGCACCCAGAGCACCCATGGCCGCAACACTTCTGAATTTAATTTTTTCATCTTCGTGGTAAAAGTGCGAAAACAGGTGGCCGATTAATTGTTCATTGGGTATTTTTATTAACCGTTCAAATGCTTTGGATTGATTGCCAAGCTTCAGTATTTGACCGACTTTCTTTTTTGTTTTTCTTCCATAGGGCTTTATCATAAGTAAACCTGCATATAATTATTTTGGTTTTTTCAAATAAAGATAAAAGCATAAAACATGCCGGATTTTCAAATGAGAAAAGGCCCCTCAAACCTGGTTGCTGACACTGGTGAAATGTATCATCCTGTCTCACAGGTGATACAGAAATGTTTCCTGAAACAAATTGTAATGTACTGATAGCGGTGTGATTTTATCCGGGTTTTGCTTTTCATTTATATGAAATCATGGGATAAGCAAAAGAAATGAATTAAAAGCATATGGAGTCTGAAGATGGATGAATATTTAAACCCCACCTATTATATTGAAAGTGATAACGAAAAAATAATCACTTTTGCAAGGGAAGCCTGCAAAGATCTGGAAACCGATATGGAAAAAGCCATTGCACTCTACTATAGTGTTAGAGACGGTATCCGGTATAATCCATACAGCATTGAAGCTGCAAAAGAATCCATGAAAGCCACTGTGATTCTGGAAAGGGGATACGGATATTGCGTGGCCAAAGCCATCGTCCTGATATCTCTTGCAAGAAGCCGGAAAATTCCAGCCAGATTAGGGTTGGCTGATGTGAGAAATCATCTGAATACAAAACGGCTGGAAGAACTCATGGGCACGGATCTTTTTGTCGATCACGGCTATGTTGAATTCTTCCTGGAAGATAAATGGGTCAAGGCAACGCCGGCGTTCAATTTACAACTATGCCAAAACTTTAATGTGAAACCTTTGGAATTTGACGGGAAAACAGATTCCATATTCCATGAGTTTGATATCAAAGGCAACCGGCATATGGAATATGTAAAAGATTATGGCCCTTTTGCAGATTTGCCCTGGGACAGAATGGTAAAAAGGGCAAAGCAAACTTATCCCAATTATTTTGAAAACCTGGAACGGTTCTCCAAGAATTTTGCCAAAGAAGCTTTACAGGAAAATCAATAAAAGAAATCTATAAACCAGACCTGACGGTCTCGGATACTTTTTTGGTCAGGTGCAACACTTTTTTTGCAGAATCAAGATCCAAAGATCCGGTACCGCAGCTTGGGGTGATAAAGGTTTGACTGAAAACCTGCTCCCGGTCAAGGCCTAAAGCGATTATTTGGTCCATCTGTCTGGTAAATTTTTCAACAAGGTTTTGTGCGGTCTCTTCTGCAATAACTTCAGCCTTATGGGTGGGGACTATGCCGCAGGCCAGTATACCTTTATTGAGGATAAATTTTTTGATGGTTTCCGGGTAGAGGATAAATCGGTCAAAAAAGGAATAAGCATCAAAACTGATAATGTCTATATTGGTTTCCAAGAGCATATCCCATTCAGTATTGGCACAGACATGAACTCCGGCAAGCCCGTTTTCGGAATGGATTTCCTGTGTTATCTCTTCAATACTGCCTGTGACATCATCTTTTGTGATGGTAATATAGGCGGATGTTCCAAATCCGGCCAATGCCGGCTCATCAATAAAAATAATCGGGGTTGTGTCCCTTTGGGCAAAACTCCTTGCCTGCCACTTTGCATTCATGGCCAGTTTTTTTATGGCAGCATCCCTTAACTGGTCATTATAAAAGATAGCACGGTCATCCTCATCCTTTACAGCAGTGCAAAAAGTCACAGGCCCGGTCACCTGGCCTTTTAGTGCAATGGGAGTTGGTTCAAGCGTGTCCACTTGCTTTAAAAATTCAAAAAATCCCTTTCCTTCAGAGTCGGCAAATGCGAAGCGGGAAGTATCTAAGTTGTCATAGGTATCTGAAATTAAAAGGTATTCCTCAAAAAAATCAATAAAGTCCTGGTCAAATTCCGGTGATGATGTGTCAAGAAATTGTTTGCCGTTCTTTACGGTCAAGCCCGGAAGGCCCGGCAAGAACTGGTTGATCATGCCTTCTTGTTCAAAAAAAGGCAGTTGAACCCACAAGGGGATCTCAGGTGTATATTCAAGCACTAATCTTGTGGCCTGTTCATGGTTGTCCATGG
>JAAEMC010000360.1 GCA_024225895.1 Desulfobacteraceae bacterium
AACCTTTTTGTTCTCCCCCCTCCAGATATGCCCACAGCTCTTTTGGGTAAAAAAATTGACGGTTTTATTGTCGCAGATCCGTTTAATGCCTTGTCCGAGATTAAATTTAAAGCGAGAATTCTGCGATATACCGGCGATATCTGGAAGAATCATCCCTGCTGTGTTCTGGTATCCAACGATAACTTTATTAGTAAAAACCCAATTCTTATTCAAAAGGCAGTGAATGCAATTGTACGCGCCCAGGATTGGTGCATGAAAAACCCCCAAGAAACCGCACACCTGTTAAGCCGCGACGGGAAAAACTACATTCCTTTTCCCAACACGGTATTGAGCCGTGTATTTGAAAATCCAAAGGGAGATGAGCTTGTGCATAAAGATTGGGATGTGTCACGAATAGGCTTCCAGCCATATCCTTATCCTTCAGCCACGCGTTTTATTATCGATCAAATGAGAGAAACTCTTGTTGAAGGTGATGTTTCATTTCTTAAGGAACTTAGAACCCAAAAAGCTGCAAAAGAGCTCGTGGACGACACCTTTGTCTCAAAAGCCATTGATGGTATGGGCGGGCTGAACCGCTTTTGCCGCTGTGATATTAAAAAACCATATACCAGGGAAGAGATGATTGAAATCAATTAATCGTTTCATATATCGCCAGCCCAAAGAAGTGGGATTAAACGCTGTTTTCGGCAAAAAGGACTTTGGCTGGAAATACGAAATCATTGGTCTTTTCGCGTTTACCTTCTTATGGATGGCGGTTTCAGCTTTTATTTTTACACGCCATGAATTCACTCAGTTCAATGGTTTTTTGCCGGGCCCGACATTTAAAGCCCTGGCTGCTGCTGCACAAGACAGTAAATTCTGGATTTCTGTCTTTGCAAGTCTAAGAAGAATTCTTA
>JAAEMC010000361.1 GCA_024225895.1 Desulfobacteraceae bacterium
CAATATTGAATTTCCCATTCACACATCACCAAATTTTGCTGAAGCTGTGGGCTTGCCCGGGATCATATTGCAGGGCACGGCAACTCTGGCCTATGCAGTTCGTGAAATGGTGAACAAAGAGGCAGATGCTGATCCATCAAATATTGAACAGATTGCCTGCAATTTTACAGGTATGGTTCTGCCGGGTACTAAGATTGAGGTATATTGCATTGAAAAAAAATCATATCATGACCATACAGATCTGTTTTTTCAAGTTCATAATAGTGACGGCCAAAAAGCCATCCGTAACGGATACATAAAAATTAAAAAAGGGGGATAAATGGGAAATAGCAGTCAATTGCCTTTGGTAAATTCATATATCGACAAATGGGCTAAAGCGACTCCTGGTGCTGCAGCCATTGTTCAGCATGAAGACGGACGAAAAGTGACTTATAAAAAATTCTCCTCGCTTATTGATTTTTTTGCATTAAAACTTCTTGATCTGGGAATAAAAAAAGGGGATCGGGTGGCTACCCAGCTCGTACTGCTTCCGGAACATATGGCCTTGATGTATGCCTGTTTTAAAATCGGGGCGATTTTTGCCCCGCTGGATGTCCGGCTGATTGAAAATGAAGTGGTCAGGGATATTAATAAGATTGATGCCGCTGCCTTTTTCTTTTTAGGTGACACCCCTGTCAAAGATTTTAGAAAGGTTGGATCAGCTGTTAAGAAGGGATGTCCGTCTGTAAAACACCTTGTACAGTTTACACCGGATCCAAAGCCTGGTGATATTATTCCGGGCGCTCTGGGTATTACCCGGCTTATGAGTAAACCGCGTCTTATATTTTTAAAACTCAAGGACATGATTACTGGGAACCTTAACACAATATATGAACTATTGGATAAACGAACCCCTGCTCTGATCATCTATACCACCGGTACCACAGGAGAACCAAAACCGGCTGTATTGTGTCATGAAAATATTATTGTCCAAAACAGGGTTCTAGAACGGGGGATTGATTATAAAGGGAAAGCACAGGATATTTCCATTCTTGTCAACCTTCCGCCAAGCCATGTAGGCTGCATCACTGAAACCTTCATGACCACCATGTTTATGGGTGGGAAAGCCGTCTTTTTACGAATCTTTGATGTTAAAGGAACGCTTGATGCCATTCAAGCGCATAAAATAAAGGTGATTGGACAGATTCCCACTATGTTCAGGATGCTCTGGAATTTCCCGGAATATGATTCTTATGATCTTTCAAGCCTGGAGTTTGTGGCCTATGCCGGATCTGCAGTAGATACGGTTTTTTTAAAAAAACTGTCTACTATGGCCCCCAAATTCGGGACAGGCATCGGAATGACTGAAAATGCCGGGTTTGCCACCTTTACACCGGCTGACATATCTATTGAAGAGATGGCAGGCCAGGTGGGCCAGGCATTCCCTGATCTGGCCGAGGTTACGATCAGAAAACCGATGCAGCCTGACGGTACGGTTGGAGAAGAACTGCCAGACAATGAGATCGGAGAAATCTGTTACCATCCGCCCATTGTTTTTCTGGAATATTATAACCAGCCTGAACAGACAAAAAGCGCCATTTCACAAGAAGGCATCCTGTATACAGGGGATCTGGGATATTTTAAACAGATGAAAGATTATAAGGCCCTGTATCTTTCCGGTCGTAAAAAATTTGTAATTAAGCAAAAAGGGTACAATGTTTTTCCTGGAGAAGTCGAAGCGCATATCGCACAGATGGAAGGGGTGAATATTGTGGATGTGGTGGGGATAAAACATGCTCTTTTTGATGAAGGTATTTTTGCCTTTGTTCAGGCTGCGCCTGGTATCACATTGGATAGAGAGGCGGTAATGGCGCATTGCAAATCAATTGCTTCCTACAAAAGGCCTCAGCATGTTGAAATCTGGCCCAAAGAAGAAGAACTGCCGTTGACAAGGAGTGCCAAAGTAGACAAAATGCAATTGTTGAAACGGGCCAAAACAATTGTGGAAGAATTAAGGCAGAATGGAAAATGGGATGCACTGCAAAGCTAAACACCCGGACCAGTTAGAGAAGCCAGGCAGGTCAGTTATCCAACAACGGATGCCTGACAAATTAAAACAGCGGCTTTATCCCACTGTTCTGGAATTATTTTCTGATAATGATTTTCACCGGGTCAATATTCGGGAAATCAGTAAACGGACCGGCGTGAGCTCAGGCACTATCTATAAATATTTCAGGTCAAAAGAAGAACTGATATTTGCCATCCTCGATGAACAGATTGGTCAAATCAGCACCTTAGTCTCCAGTCAAATCCTTGGAATGAAGGATATAAAAGAAATTTTTCGAAGGATTTTCTGGGTGACTATGGACTTTTATGATCACAATCCCGGTGTGGCAGTGACAGCCTTTATAACCGTTCCCACGCGGACCTGGATGCAGGACAAAAGCTATAAAAGATACGATGATTTGACTGTTCTCAAACAACATATCGTAGATGCAAAAAATAAAAACATGATTGATCCCACCCTTTCTTTCAAGCAAATCAGTGACGCTTATTATATGATTTGCTACAGGTGGATTCACAACTGGTACTATTGCGAAATGACTTATAAGCTGACAAATAAGATCGATGATTATTTCAATCTGTTCTGGAAAATCATACTCCCCAAATAATACCGATAACCAGCAAACTTTGAGTTAATAATATCAGAACAACATTTTTACCCATAAACGGATTGAACTCAGGAGCTGCCAAAGGCCCTTCAGATTTTAGAGTGCAAATTGATCCACAACCCAAAGCCAACTACCATCCGGTTGACGTCTGGCAATTTCAGCAGTGATATCTCCATTGTTCGTCCGAGATGAAGTGAGTGCTATATCTCCACTGCATAGGGCCGCGGATTGGTTGCTTGGATCAAACTGCGGTTGTTTGGCCACAAACTTAATAAAAAATTCTCTGATTTGGTTTAAACCTATCGCGACTTTGCCGTCACCGTATGACACTACGGCATTCGGTTCATAGAGCGCCACAAGCCCTTCAACTTCACCTGCATTGGCACGCTCCACAAAGAACTTCTCAAGATCATTTGGTTCCTGTGCTGATTTGTACATTAACATATCCTCCAATAACTATACTAAGGTCTAACGATTCCAAATAACCGGTTTATCCGGTTCATTATCCTGGTTGAACAGGCTTGTCATTGAGTATCATCCATTCGATATATTCTGTAATAGAACTGGCTAAATAAAACGGGAGGTTTAGCAGGATGCATTCGTTACCGTTTAGCGTCCTAATGTGATTTATATCCAATTTCCCGGAATAAATCCTTACAGCATATTTGTGAGGTGCACGGTCTATATATTGATGGAGAGAGCGAAGCCGGCCGGTTGCAACAGATTTTGTGTAATGTCGGGTGTAATGTCGGGGCTAATGTCGGGGTCGGGCCAATGAATGTCGGGGTCGTGCAAGAATGTCGGGGTCGGGCCAAGCTAACAATCTGATATTACAGGAAACAGATCCAAATCATAAGTGTTTTCAGAGCCCATATTGGCATTTTGGGCATTAAAATCTGCATTATAAGGTGATGTACTTTCCCGGAGTTCATAAATATTGTCGGAAGCACCAAAAGTATAAATTTGGCGACCAACTGCTTTTGCTTTCAGTTGTTTTTTTATGTTCTCTACAAATTGTTTGCTTCCCACGGCAACATTCTTTGTCCACAGGCTATCATAAGCAATATTTCTGCCTTCAAGTGCTTGAGCTATGGAATTTTTATATAATACTTGAAAAGAGTTATATGTACTGCATCCAGCCAATTTGGCAAGTTTATCATAGGAAATCAGGACACATTTGCGGCGAGGGAATTGTATCTCATTATATCCTGAAAACCGCCATTCAGAAGGATGATTCACCACACCTGCACGGACTATATTTAAATCAATATACATAAGACAATGTAAAAAGTGTTCACCGCCTTCAATAGCAGTGGCATGATAACGATCTTCCCA
>JAAEMC010000362.1 GCA_024225895.1 Desulfobacteraceae bacterium
AAGCGGATAAGCTCTCCAAACAAAAGCGGCAAAAAAGGATACCCGTCATTTGTTCACAATTACAGCGTGAAAGAAATGGCGTCATTCCCTTCTCTTCCAAATCAAAACTGGGCAGAGATATTGTTTTAAATGAAATTGACAATCTGGTAGAATGGTATAATGAGCAATATGACCCAGGAGAATAATGAGGAAAGATCCGGCTTTGTCGGAATTATCGGCGCACCCAATGCCGGGAAATCAACCCTGTTGAACCAGGTTCTTGGACAGAAAATTTCCATTACCTCAAAAAAACCGCAGACCACAAGGGACAGGATCATCGGGATTATAAATGAGAAAAATTCTCAGACCATTTTTGTTGATACACCTGGAATCCATAAAGCCAGCAACCTGTTGAATAAAAAAATTGTAGACCAGGCCATGATGGCGCTGGAGGATGTGGATGTGGTTCTGCTGATGGTGGATGCCGTTTCCCGGAATCATTCTGCAGAGAATATAATCATTTCACAGCTGAGCAAGATCTCAAAGCCGGTCATTTTAGCATTGAATAAGATTGATCTGGCAAAGAAAAGTCAAGTATACGCCTTGGTTGAAGAATTTCAAAAGCTCTGTAACTTCAATGCCATCATACCAATTTCAGCCAAAAAAGGTATTCAGGTGCCGATCCTTTTGTCAGAAGTGGAAAAGGTCTTGCCCTTAGGCCCCAAACTATTTCCCGAGGAAACCTTTACGGATGTTTCTGAAAAATTCATGGTTAAGGAGATTATTAGGGAAAAAGTTTTC
>JAAEMC010000363.1 GCA_024225895.1 Desulfobacteraceae bacterium
CAAAGGGTTGTCAATGAAATCACCAGTAATGCCAAAGGTTCTATCACGAGGAACAGCTCCCCTCATAGTAGCGATGATCGTCTCGAGCGTCTGCCTGATCTCTCTTATCGCTTCCTTCCCACTCTGGATAGGCTCATCCGTACCGGTTATTTCAACTTCCATCTGAAACAAATTCCTTTAGGTTGAGATTCAAATCAGCGTTGATCAAACGGCCCTTATTATCAATCACGGCCCAGCTTTCCTCTATTTCTTCCAGGACAAAGGTTCCGAAAACGTCACCTCCGATAATCAGTTTTTTTGCTTCGCCGGCTTCCTGGATTTCATGTATTTTTTCTAATTGTCCTTTAGGATCCACACCCAGGCTGATATCTAATCGAATAGAAAAAGTAATTTCATCCAGTCCATTTCCTATGTGCTGCAACCGGGGCTTGTCATCTAAGACCGCATGCTCTGCAAAAATCGCTTTTCTTTTTCTTTGAAACTCGTCAAAGGTATGAATCTTTTTTCTGCTGGTTTCAAAAACGATTTCTCCAAATGAGCCGATCATATGTAACCTTTAACAGACGTGGTGGTTGGTGTTTCCAGAATCATCAATGATGGTCCCAGTTGCGTGAATGCTGCCCTGCTGCTCAATATCACCAGTTATATTTATTACTGATGTTGTGATATTGATTCCCTCGGTGGCCGTCAGATTCATGGTTCCTTTGATTACACCAGTGAAAACATGCTCCTTTCGGTCATACTCAAACCAGGTGCCATCCTTAAACTCGTAATGCGTCTTATCCGGATCCGTCACTGGTGGTTTATCTTCATTTGAATATGGGGATCCAATCACAAACCCCTGTTCCATGCCATTGGCAAGAAAGATACAGACCACCTGTTCATCAACATCCGGCATATCGAAATCTTTATTGTCCTTGGTTTTCTGGAACAGGACCGGCAGTTCTTTTGAAACAATCCCATCAGTATCCGGAAACTTGACCCGGACCCTGCCCTTTTCGGCGTTTACTGATGTCACGATCCCTTCCCGGATCATTTGATTGACCAAGATTTTTAAATCTTTTATTTGCTGTTCAATATGTTGGATCACCAGGATAAAACCTTTCTTAATTTTATGCTCGTCGTATACCCTGCACTCCGGTTAAAACTGTGCCTGGCCTCATCAATGATGTATTTGCCGTCAAAATTCCCATGCCCTTCAATGGTACCGGTTAATCCTGCCAGATAAATGGTATTGCCCATCAAATTAAAATTGGCAGTAACTTCCTGCTTATTTTTTCTTCTGAGCATGGACCTGGCCTTGGCCACTGCCTGCGAAAGTGTTTCAACTCTTTGATTAATTTTTAAAAGCTGCCCCACATCTGGTACATCAGGCGGGGTGAAGGTATGGGTTTTTTCCTTTTTCTCATCCACATCCCAATATTGGATTTGACTGCCCCGGTAGATATCAACCGTCTTACTGGAAAATCTATATGTTCCTATTTTGGATTCCCCAATCGTGATAGAAAAAACAGACGCTGCATCCTCAAGTTTTTTGCCTTCAAAGATGATAATTTTTTCATATGCGATTTTGAGATTGAGATCAGCGTCATCACTCAACCGTTTTAAAAAGGCCAGGTCTGACTCTTCCCTTTGTTCAATGCGTTTATAGGTAATGGTCTGGTCAACCTTGTATAGAAAAGACAAGCCATGATTGCCGGTAATTTCGTTTCCAATGGCCTGCAAAGAAATGTTTTCCCATGCTCTGGATTTTGTTTCTCTTTTTAATGATTTTGCAGTCAGACTGGAAACCGCCTTCAATGTCACCGTATCCGGAGGACCAGCAGCACCAATCTCATCAATGGCAAAGGTTCCGCACTTAAGTTGCTTTTCAGATCCAGAAAAATTTGAGACTATGCTGGCTTTTAATATTGCCCCCTTTGATGGAAACCAGGATCCTTTCCAAAAACCTTTGGAGTCCTCCAGCTGAATTTGAAGATCATCAGCCTTGCCGCCTTCATGGTCTGTATAAGTAAAAGAAATTACAAACGGAGAAATATCTTTTGATATATCCCGGCCATTATAAATGACCTTCAAGTTTGCTTTGTTTATCAGCTTTGCCATGGCGGAACCGGATCCGTATTAATTGGTGTCTCGATATCCGGGACATTGAGGACAATCCCGGCATTAAAAAATACAGTATTTTGATATTGCGGGTTTGCATCAACAAGCCGGTCCATTAAATTCTCATTGGACCATAATTTGAAAGCAATGATATCAAATGTATCTCCCTGGTTGGTTATGTATGTGTTAGCCATAAGCAAGCCTCTTATCGTTCTGCATGATTTCGTCCAGGGCCTTTCTCATTCTTGATATACTTTCTTCCATACTCATGGATACAGCTTGCTTAACCTGCCCTGTGTCAAAACCTGGAGCGATATTGATTGTTGGAGAAACGGTTAGATTGATCGTGTTGTCAACCTTGTTATTTATTTTGTTGAGAGCGTCAGCCGTGATATCCGGCACTAAATCTCGATTGAGATTCGAACCCTCGTTTGCAGAAATAGGGTTTTGAGTCTTGGAATAAAAACTAGAAAAATTATTTACAGTAATCGGATCTTGGGGTTTTGCGTATAGTTCGGAAAGCTTCTGCTGCTGTTTATAGCCATTATTTTTAATAAAGACCTGGTTTGTTTTCTGACTGATATTCCCGGCACTTTCTTTGTCAGGCTCTTTTTCGTTTTTATCTGACTTGCCGAACCACTTTTTCTTTGCAAAGCCAGGAATTTTGCTGATGATCTTTTGCATGGTAGCGAACATGCCCAACAGCTTTTCCCACAGATCTTTAAAGAACTGAGAAATGGGTTGCCACTTCTTATAAACAATGTATGCAGCCCCGGCCAAAGCAGCAATTCCAGCAACGACAAGACCTATCGGATTAGCGTTTAAAGCGACATTTAAAGCCCATTGAGCCGCGGTCATTATTCCTGCTGCAGCAGCACCGGCTTTTTGTTGTATAGCCAAGGCCATTAATTGAACCCTGGTCAATAAACAAGCTGTCTGTAATGCTCTATAGCCTATGACTATTTTTTGCAGACCCCCAAGGGCGAATGCAGATACAAAACCAACACCTGAAAGTGCAGCCACGGTACCAAGCAGGCCCACTGCCCCCACGCCAATAAGTCCTATCGTTTGAGTCAGGGCAGGATTTTGTTCTGTAAAGACTGCTATTCCTGAAGCCAAATCGCCCAAACCACCCACAACAAGGTCAAGTGCAGGAAACAAAGCCGTTCCAAAGTTAATTGCGGCTTCCTTTGATATACCGGCTAATAATTTTAGGTGGTTCGCTCTGGTTTTAGATCGATTATCGAACTCTCTTTGCATTGATCCAAGGTATTTGCTCTCATTAGCTGTCAACTTCAATGCATCCCGGTATTTGTCAAGCCCCCCAACTAAAGTGGCAATGTGCTTGGCATGGTCTTTGCCGAACAAATCAACTATAATCCCTTGACGATCTGATTGATCAACCTTTTCGATTGATTCCAAAAATTTAAGCATTGTCCCCTGGGCATCAGTTTGAAGCTTGTCCTTCAATTCATCTGCACTTAGACCCATTAACCCAAGGGCATCATTAAATTTGCCCCCTTGTTTATCAACCGTGGCAAGCTGGGACATCAAAAAAGTCAAAGATGTTCCAGCAATTTCAGGTGTTTTGCCAAGGGCAATCATTGCATTTCCAAGTGCCGCGCTTTGAACGGCAGTGAACCCAATATTTTTTGCAGTGCCACCAATTCTTTGAAGAACCTCAATCATTTCTGGTGCCTTGGCTGCAGTGTTGTCGGAAAGATGATTGATAGCATCTCCCAAAACGTCAATTTTTGAAATTGGAATTTCATAAATATTTGACAATTTAGCAGCAGAATCTCCGGCCCGATCCGCCATCATGTCAAATGCAATAGTCATCTTTGATGTTGTTTGTATGAAAGATGGCAAGTTGTCGCTAATAATTCCAAGCTGCCCACCAGATGCTGCGATGGCTGCCAATTCTTCCTGTTGCAATGGTATCTTGGTTTCTCTCGGCATTGCGGCAATCATTTTAGAAAACTCGGCAAACCCTTCTGGTGTCTTAAAGTTAACTGTTTTTCTGACATCAGCCATGGCAGATTCAAAATCAATTGCCTGCTTAACAGGGAGCACAATGGGCGCTGCCAATACAACACCAGTGCCCGCCGCCTCCATCATTCTTGATTTATGGGCATCCTGCTTTCGCCGTAAACCTTTCTGTTTTATCAGGGCGTGATTCAATTTTTGTTGAGCCAACCGAGTCTTATTCAGGCTTCGCTCCAAGGCAATATTATCAGCAGCCAGGTTCCGTGTAGAAATCCCGGTCCTGCCCATCTCTCTGTTAAGTCTGGCTGCAGCGGTTCTCTGCTCTAAAAGCTTATTCTTTAACTTTTTGGCTTTTTTGCGGGTCTTATCGAAATTATTCTGGAGTTTTTTGCTTGGTTTGTCAGTGGCTCTTAATTGCCTGGCAAGACCAGCAACCTCATTTTGAACATTTCGCAATTCCTGTTCAGTACCTTTGATATCGGTTTTCAGTTTGCGAAATGTTTTAACCTTCTTGCCACCCTCTTCAAGTTTAATTATCTGCTTGTTCAGGCTGTTCAGCCTCTTTTGAGCATTGAACATCGTTCCGGAAAAATTCCGGTTTAGTTTTCCGCCTATCTGAAAGGCAAGTTCATATATTTTTGCTCTTTTGCTCATTTGCCAACCAATTCATAATAGTCATTAAGAGTGTCATAGACTTGGTACAAAGGAAGATTCCAAAAGAATCCAAAGCCGGATTTAGTTTCGATGCCCAGTTTTAAACAGAGCTTCCTGAAGTCTTTGACGCTGAAGGAAGCTCCATATCGAGCAAAAAAGCTTGGGTCCGTACCACCAGATACTGGCTATCCTTTACCCCCATCCTCCGGACGGTCTCCACATCAATCTTGCAGCCTTTTGCCGCAACATGCTGCAGGTAGGCAATCGATAAATTCAAGTTGGTAGGTACGCCTCCCAACAACAGGTATTCTCTTTCTGCCTCTGCCATGTCCAGGCCGGTCAATCCGTCAAGATCCAGCGAAACCTCTTTAAGTTTCTTGCCATCATGAGATATTGGCTTGATCAATTTTATTTTTTCTTGTGCCATTATTTATAATCCCAATGCAGTTCTGGTTTCATCCAAGTAGTCAGTGCCTTCCACCTTGAAAATGTAGTTGTACTTATCAAGCTCCAGGACTTCATCGCCGTCGATAAATACTTTTATATAGTTAACTTCAAATTCTGAGGTGGTATCCTGACCGGTTCCAACATCCAATTTGCCCAATGCTGCTTTTTTAGGGATAGCCTTTACAACAACCTTTTGTCCCCAAACTCTATATTCGCCGGTTGAAGCATCATATTCCTGAACAGACCCCCTCAACTCAAGGTCATGGGCCTTGGGGATGGCAAGCTTAAGGCTATTTTTAGTGGTTACTCTCCAATTTATGGTCATTGCCAGAGAAGAAAAATGACCGATAATAGGCGTTTCAACTTCACCTGCGATCCCCGCCCCCTTGACAGTATCAGTCATTGCAGTTAATTCAGGCAGCTGAACATCGGCTACTCCGATCTGATCATCACCATCAAGAAAGACCCTAAAGTTTGTCAGCTTTTCTGCCATTTTGTTTGACATGGTTTGATTCCTTTATTTCAAATGGATTTTAGCCAAAAAGAGTTTCGACATAAGCCGGGTCATATTCCAGGATAAAATCAATCTCTCTGGCCGGTGACGGCGGAGTCACATAGACATGGAACTTAATAATGCCGTCCATCAGATCTGTAACCGAATTTTCATCCTGCTGAAATTCAACCCGCCCCCCCAGAATGAACTGCCTGGCCGTAAGACCGTTTAACCAGATGTTCGCACTGTCCACGATGGATTCGATAAGCCTGCGGTTTACTGGATAATCAACCTTCTGCCAAAAAGTCAGGACCAGAGTATTCCCGATCCAGTTAAACATCCGACGAATGGGAAGATAAGCGTCTTTAACATCGGTTACAGATGGATAACACCCGGTACGATTACCCCAACATTTCCAGCCACCAACAAAATTTAACGCTGTTATAATCCCTTGACCGTTCAAATAATTTGCCTGTTCCGGTCCCAGCCAGATCTCTTCACCATTGGCAACAGCAGCATTCATCTGAAAATTTTTATTAGACGGGCTGGTATAAGGGATATCCTCATTGTCACCATCCACCTGGGCGATCAGCCCGGCAACCTGGGAACTCATCCAGAATTCCTCATCGCCTAACTTGACCTTGGGCCAGCACACTACTAAAAGCTCATCAGTCAAATTGTTGGTATTCTTTGTGGCTGAGACATCCGTGTATTGAGTGACTGTGTTGGAATCAATGTCCACCACTGCAATAGCTTTAAAATGAGCATTGATATTGGATGCTTTTGAATGCATAACCGCTGCCACTCCCGGATCATGCGACCAACCAGGAGCGACGATCTGGCCTGGTACCATACCAAACTTGGGAAATACGGAATTAACAAGCTCCATACCTTCAGGTGCGCCGGTGGTGCCATCAATGCCTCCGATGATGTCATCGGTATCCACTTTCGAAGGATCACCATAGTCATAGTCCACTGTGACGGTTTCACCCTCTGTAATTGATCCGGTGGCAACCCTGGAGATGGTCGCGGTAATGTTGTCAAATTCATAATCTGTTTCGATGGTATATGTGGTGTCGCCAGCCTGATTTTTTACAGTGACAGACCCCACAACCCCATCATGATTCAGGGCGAACTCATCGTCTGCAAAGGTCTGTATTTCTGCTACCACAGATGTTTTATGCGTTGCCGGATCAAAGACATTAACAACCACAATGGGAGCGACATTGAACAGGGCAAAATAGGCTTTGAAAAACTCACACAAGGTATAGGATGAGTAGTCAGAATCAAATCCAAACTGTTCAACAGCTTCATTGTATGAGTAACAGAGCGTCGGGTCATTGACTGACCCGGTTTCAGTACCGATCAATTTATGGACCGGAGCCGTACCGAATACAATCGGCATAGCAGCACCAACACGCACAGGAGGTACTATCGATGTGGGCTGCTCAAAAATGTACACACCATGTTTATAAGCACTCATTTATTTTGTCCCCCTCTTTTTTATGGTGTATGCTTGGAGAATTGCCTTAAGTATCCTGCCAAGGGTTGAACTTGGTTTTTTTAACTCGTCCCTGGCCTTAGCCAACTTTTCTACAGGGATAAAAAGGCGGGAAAAATTTTTATCTGATTCAACCTTTTCTTTAATGTGCCCGGGCAATCCGTTCCTGAATGTTGAAAACTGGTTCAACAACAGGTCTCCTGTGATGTTAGGCCCGACATAAACCAATGTCGGTTCCTTTTTTTGAACCGCTTTTTTTTGCGGTTTACGTTTCTTTGAGTCCTGAACCATAGATTGTTACCTCCTCTTCAGGTGTCATGTTGTAAACTATTTCTGGAACTGACCATTTCGTAGTTATAGAACCAAAATAAAGTGGATGCGGTTGTGCAAGGCGATCATCTTCATCACCAAACTGCCATTGCAAAGGCAATTTCAACTTATATTTTTTTAAAAGAATCTGATTTTCTAAAACCAAACGTCTGCATCTGAACACCATGTTGTAAACATCGTGTTCGCCAGATTCGATATCCCCGGCTGTATAAGATCCACACAAGGTTTTAATTGTAACCAAAGAACCATCCTCATCATCTTGACCCTTCATAAATTGGTTGGTTATTAAAGGATATGGGCTTTTTTGATTGTGATCAGGGTTATTGTTTTTTCTCTTTAAAGGGATATCACCGATAAAGAAATTGGGACTTATGTAATCGCCTGGTTCATTGTCCGGCTGCCGGAAAACCGTCTGGGAAAATTCCTCCTGTAGAATTCTTTCAAGCTCTTTTATAAGCAGATAAGACATTACCTGGCCCCCGCTTTTTGAAGTGCATAATTGATTTCGTGATTCAAAGAACGAGAAAACCGCTGTTGTGCATTGAGTTCAATCTCTTTTGCGATCTCAGGTTTATCCAGCATCTGGGCGATGGCATAAGAAAATTTTTCGTCAATGGGCAGCCGATCCTTACCTCGCCGTTGAAACAAACCGACATGACCGCTTTTTTTCATTCTGGCGATGAAGGAATGCTTTAAAATTTTTCGGGTATTTTTAACCTTGACACTGACACCAGCCTTTGGTTTTCTTCCCTCTGGTTTTTTGGGCCGGGCTCCAAAATCGATCAATGGTATTTTACTGCCGGAAGCAATCGCAGTCGCTTCCAATATACCCCCGGACTTATCGATCCTGAAGCTTTTACGGATCAAGGAAGGCTTGACATTGTATTCCTTCTTAACCGCCTTGACTGCATCCGTTCGAACGCCTTTTACCGCCCGGTCAATAGCTCTTTTAATGCCTCGTTCAGCAGTCTTGCCAAAAGCCATCAGGAAGGCGGCGGCTTTTTCATTCTCATGTTTATTGATATCTATTCTCACAATGACACATTCCTATAAAAATGGATTTCATACATGCCGGATGGTTCGGCCACACGATCAATTGTCCAATAATCACCACGATTCATTTTAGATGGATCAAAATTCAGATAAACCTCATCACCCCATGCAGGACGGACATTGACGGCATCCTGCATGATAAAAACCTTTTTGCGCTCAATACCGGTTTCAAAATCTTGGTTCCCTTCAGATTCAACATCACAAACCAATGCCACCAGCTGAGTATTGTCCCAATCAATGGGGACAGCATGAGCATCCAGGTTAAATTGATTGACCTGCATTTCAGAAGCTGACAATTCCTTTAAAGTACTCAAATGCGCCCCCCTTCTAACCGCAAAGAGAATTCCAGTATGAACTCTAAAGGATGAGCCATTTTATATAACCTCTTTTTTTGCTGCAGCTTTTATCAGCCTTGTTTTCAAAAGGAGCAAAACATCCCTGGACGCATACCCGGATATCCCGATGATGGCCGATTTAACGCCCATATGCATATTCATGGATTGCAATAGGTAATGAACCACCAGGCCAACAAAGCCAGCCGTCAGCATGCCCACGCACAAGCTCCAAAGTGAAAATTCTTTTTTCGACTTGTTCAGGTAAGAAACAGCCCCGCCGATGGCTGGCAAACCTACGACCGTTAATATCGGCCAAAAATTATTTACGAGTTCCTTAATCCATTCAGGCATTTGCATATCCTTTCCCCTCAAAGGATCAGGCGTTTAAAAGAACGGATACGGCTTCAACATCTTCCGCTGCTGCAGCAAATGATTTACCTGCATAAGTGTTTCCTGATGATGATGTGGTTATATTGCCAGCAGATGTCAGATAAACAGATACGCCCTGGTTAATGGCAGCGCTTGTCTTTGCAAGTGCCCAAACTTCTGAAACGGCAACGCTGCCGGTTTCTTGATCTTCAAGATCAACAAGAGCAATGCCTACAAGTTCACCAACAATTACAGGATCCCCGGAAGGTATTACCGAACCTGTGGTATTTGTATAATCCAGGACATCACCTGTTTGGATACGATTTAAAGCCATGTTGAAATTCTCCTTTGCTTTAGATTCTTAAAATATTTGAATGACGGCTATTTGCCCGGATTTTTGACAATCTTTGAAGACATTGCGCCCACGCCAAAATCCAGACGGCATTTGAATTTGATTCCGTCAGTATCAAAATCAACTTTATCCTCAAGATACGGGGCTTGAACACCGTCAAGGAATGCAACCTCGATGGTATCTGCAGCCGTCTTATCCGGGAACAAGAACCAGGCATCCTCATCATAATTATCCTGGGTAGAATCAATGATAGGGGTAAGTTTGCCCTTAAACGGATTGATTACTCCTGACGATTTGCCATCCTCCGGCAACGCTGCAGAAAGCAGAACAATATCAATGTCTGTTTCGTGATTTGAGCCTGCAACCAAAAACCGGCTCACAAGGTTCAAATTTGCTTTTCCACCCGGATCCTTGAACTTGCGCATCAGTTTTCTGCCTTCGGACAGGGTTTCAACGCTGGGTTTGCCCCCGGTTGAGCAAATGTTCTTATGGGTATCATGAAACAGCGTTTTGCCGCTTGAAAGTGTGGGGTTGCTGTTCAATAGATTAAACACATGATTGTTAATGGTTCTTTTGCCAGCCGCGCCAAACATGTTGGGGATCTTCAAGAACACACGCATATCATCATTTATGATCATAGTCCGTGAAAGATAGAACATGTTTCCAAATGTCCTGATTGCATAGGATTCGCCGGTTTCAGACAGTTTTACCTCTTTGTACTCTCCATTTTCATTGAGCAAAGAAAGCTGGGGAAGTGCAGACACATCAATACTCTGCATGGGTTTAAAGTCTGTGGCATCCACAACATTGCAGAACGAATCCCAGGTCACGGGGGCCTCTTGCCAGGATTGCATTAATTTTTTGTTTGCAACATTGGACATGATTAACGGAAAATCACTGGTGCTTGAACCGATTACACCCCTCATGCCCAAAGCAGTGGCAGCAAGCTCAAGCTTGTTTAAGCCTCTGACGGATCCACCGGCAATGATGACGGATTCTTCTGCAATTCTCAAAAGAGACCGGCCCCGGAAATCTTCATGGCCAAGTGCAGGCTTTTCAATAGGAATTTGGGATCTCATACAGATCCCATCAATGGCAGCATCCCTGAATTTATCACCGGCATCTGCCACGATTTCAGTACGATTTGAACCCAGCGCCTTATTTCCTTTTTCCATTTTTCTAAAAATCTCTTCTGACACCTGCTCAAGGGAAAGCCCTCTTTCAATAAAACCGTCTGCAGATTCTAAATCAATACAAGCCACCTGGCATCTTTGCTGAATGGCCTGAACCCTTTTTCTTTCTGCCCTGGCCCCCTCCTCTTTTGCCCTGGAGATTTCGGCATCAGATACCTTTTGCGTTTCCTTTGCAGCAGACCGGGTTTCATTTTCAACTTGGGTCTCGTCTTTTCTGGTCTGCTTTTTCTCGTCACTCTTTGGCATTTTTTTTGTCTCCTCTATTTTAAATTTTTGGCTCCTGGCCTTGGCGTACTCATCAGCACCAATGGGAGTGGCAGACAATTCCCTTAGCTCCCAGGACGTAACAACTTTCACCGGGCCGTCATATTCAACACCGCCAATAATCTGTTTTTGTCCTTCCGGGATCCAATAGGATCCGTTTGGCTTAACTCGATACCCAACAGAATAATCAGTTAAGTGTCCTTCTTTTGTTTTTTGGGCAGCGCTGGCACCTTCCGGGGTTTCTGAATATGTCACTTCTGCTTGCAATGCTTTGGCCCCTCCAACCTCAACAACTTCAAAATCTGCAGCGCTGCCCAGGACATCCTCAACACCATGCCGTGAATGACTGTTTAAAAGCGGCACCTGGCCGGATTCAGGAAGAATGCAGCCATCCATCCTCAAGATTTCATCCACAAAATCATACCGATCATAATCAAACACCCTTGTGGGCTTTTCAGTGGTTGCAATGGCCCTGACAGAATTGGCTGTTTCATCAAATGTTTGGGGTGCCATTGACACCGCTCTTGTGATCAAATCATTTTTTGAAAGTTCGATATTCTTAGGCATTGGCTGTGTTTCCCTCCTGTAATTCTGTAATTCTTGCCTTGATTTGCTCCAGCTTTAAAAGATCTTCCAGCTCACGGATCCGTTGCTCCATGATTTCCTCATAATCTTCTCCCCTGGCGGCTAAAAGTTTCTTTAAGGTCGTGACATTATTTTTAAGATCACGCTCTGCAGCCTGGGAATCTTTGCTCGGATCCACCCATTGCCAGCCGGGATTTTGCCATTCAACTTCAAAATATCTTTCCTGATCCTTTGAGAATCCCGGCAGATCTTCCAGACCGGCAAGAAAGATCCCTTCAAGCACCCATTCCCAAAGATCTCCATTGAGTTTTTCATTCAGAAAGGTTTGCTGGCCCTGATAGGAAAGGCGTTCATCAAGCTGGGATGTTCTTTCTGCTGAATAGGAAGAATCAGACCGGTCATTGGCAAAGGCTCCATAGCTCATGGAAGCCCCGGCACTCATGCCTTTTAAAGACTGTTTAACATAAGGCGCGTATGTTTCTCCTGGGCGTTTGTGGCTGGCCAGCTGGATCTCCGTGCCAATAGGCAACGTCTGGATCCTCCCAGGCTCAATATAACTTGGTAGATCTGCATTTGGATTGTTCGGATTTTCTGATCCAGCCAGGGCAGGAGTTTGGCCCATCATTTCTGGAAATTGTGTTTTTATAAAAACACCAAATGCTGCAGCCACTTTTGCGCCAATTCGCTCAAAGCTTTGATACTCAGCAAGATCAAACGCCTCAATAACAATGGACACAAACCAGGAAACTCCCCTGGTTTGGCTGGCCCTTTCTTTTTCAAAGACATGGATGATATCCCTTGCCGAAATGACCCGGACATCTTTGTAATTTGAAAAAAGGTAATCCCCTGGATAGGATGGCAAAAAATGATAAGCTACTGGACGGCCAGTTGCAGGATCAAATTCAATACCCCGTTTGGCCACGTTACCGTTCTTAAGATCCCCATTGACATGATCAGCCAGCAGATCACATTCTAAAACCTCGATACGAAACGGGATCTTGCCTTGTTTTAAAAGATTGAGATCCCATACACGGTGGACCAGGATTTCTCCATCTGTCCAGATGTGACGGAGTACAAGCTTTTGAATGGATCCAATGGAATCATGGCCAGCGATATCACAATACTTTTTCTTTCTCCATTTTTTCCAGTGGCCTTCAAGCTTTTTGTTAAGTTCCTTTTGCAGTTGACCTTTTTTATCCCGGACCTTTGCCTGTGGGTTTATTCCATTGCGGACAACATTTTCACAAATTTTTCGGATGGATCCTTTGATGTAAGGATTATTTCTGGCAAGATCTCTGCACCTGGCTTTGATTAGCTTG
>JAAEMC010000364.1 GCA_024225895.1 Desulfobacteraceae bacterium
ACACTACATCCATGCAGATCCCAAGGCATTTATTGAGACTTACTGCGACATGTCCGGCTCCAGGCACGTGCTGACCAGGGGAAAAAACGGGTTCTGCATCTTTTTTGACAAAAAGAAGCAATGCACCATTCACCCGGTAAAGCCATACATGTGCAAGGCCTGGCCGTTTATCAAAACCCTAATAAAAAATCCGGAAAACTGGAATATTATGGCCAATTCCTGCCCGGGCATGAAAAAAGACGTCCCCCACCCAGATATTCAAAAAATATCAATTAAAGAGAAAGAAGCCTTAGACCAATCCCTAAAATAAAGAACCATTGTAAAAAAATGATATTGAAGATTATTTCTTTTTATTCATATCTGCAAACTGGCGGGCAATGGCATCCCTTTCATATACAATTTCAACCCGGCGATTTCTGGCCCTTCCTTCTGGCGTATCATTGGTAGCTACCGGATGATAGTGCGAATAGCCTTCGGCAGACATATAATTGGGGTTGACGCCATTTTTGGCCAACAGCCTCACAACAACTGCCGCCCTTGCACTGGATAGTTCCCAATTAGAGGGGAACCTGGCAGAAGAAATAGGGGCGCTGTCCGTGTGGCCCTTAACCTTTACATGATAAGCAAGTCTTGCAAGTATTCCCGCTACTTTCTGTAAAATATCCAATCCTTTTTCTGAAAGCTTAGTCCCTCCTCTGGGAAACAATAAAAGATCCGACATGGTAATAACCACGCCCTCCTCTGTTTTTGTCACACTAACCTCTCCGCCCAGTTTATTAAACAGGACCAGCTCTCTGACTTCACTGACAATCTCTTCCATCTCTTTTTCAATCATTCCACCCAACTCATCGATCTGCTGGTTCTCGGACGGTTCTTCTGATGGAATCGGATGCATGGTAAGCCCTTCCCTTGTACCGGATTCGGGAACAGCCTGGGCACCCAAAGCACTTCTTAATGATTTGACCAGTTCCTTGTAAGTCTCTTGCTGGGTAGTGCTCATGGCAAAAAGAAGAATAAAAAAGCATAACAACAAGGTTACCATATCAGCAAATGTTGCCATCCATGCCGGAGCACCCTTTGCGGCCTTTTTCGGTTCAGGCTCGGGCACAGAAAGCGATTTTTCATCTTCCGCTTCTGCGACATTTGGATCGTCAGCCATAGAAATCTCTCTTTATTAGTTTAAGCAGGCTCTTTTTCTTTTTTGCTTCCAGTGATATAAATTTTAAGTTTATCTTCCATCAGCTTGGGATGCTCACCTTCCCTTATGGAGATAATACCTTCAAAAATGATATTCATATTTGTAATCTCTTCTTCATTTCTGGTAACAATCTTTTCGGACATGGGGATAAAAAACAGGTTGGCCATGACAGAACCATAAAAAGTTGTGATTAATGCTACGGCCATTTTCGGGCCAATAGAGGAAGGGTCATCAAGTGCGGCCAGCATCTGGATCAATCCGATAAGGGTTCCGATCATACCAAATGCCGGTGCAAATGTTCCCATGCTGGTAAACATGGATGCACCAACATCTAATGTGTCTTTGGTCAGTTTCATCTTTTTTTGCATAATGGCGGCGATATCGGCTGTTTTTACACCGTCAACCGTCATCTGGAGGGCTTGGGCAAGATAGGGGTCTGCAGTATTGGCAATATCCCCTTCAATAGAAAGAAGTCCGCCTTTTCTTGCCCGGTTTGATGTTTCCACAAGATTTGAAATGATGTCTTCAGGCTTTTCGATTTTAAACATAAAAACCTTAACCACCACTTTAAAAATCTTTAAAAAATCAGATAATGGATATGCAATCATTGTTGCAGCACATGTGCCGCCCAGGACAACCAGGACTGAAGGGATATTCACAAACATCATTATGCTGCTGCCCAGCATGATAGTCCCCAGTATAAACCCAATGCCTGAAATAACGCCGATAATCGAAGCTATATCCATTTTTTAAGCCTTTATGTAAACGGTTTCGTTA
>JAAEMC010000365.1 GCA_024225895.1 Desulfobacteraceae bacterium
GCTTTTTGTCTGTGCCTTCGGGATATTCTTAATCGGGAAGAATTATGCATTAAACCACACATCAGTCATAGTTGAAAAAATACTGGCCAAGGTCAGACTCCGCATCCTTGATAAATCAAGGAAAGCAGATCTTAAATTGATTGAAGATATCGGGCTTGCTGAAATACATACCAAGCTGACTCACAATGCGAACACTATATCTGAAACCGCGCTATTGGCAGTTGCCGTCTGCCAGTCTGTTATTATGCTTTTTTTCTGTGCCCTGTATATTGCATGGCTCTCTTTGCCTGCATTTTTAGGCACCATTACCCTGATCGGCCTGGCCATCCTCTATTTTAATAAAAAACGCAAGGAAGCTTCTACCTATCTGAAACGCTCCAGCACTATCCAGGAAAAATTATTTAATAAAATCAGTGGTATTTTATACGGGTTTAAAGAACTGAAGGTGAATAAAAAGAGAAATAATCATTATTTTGAAGATGTTAAAAAGGTTTCCCAGGAAAGCGAAAACCTAGGCATTATGACCCAGCTCAAGTTTGTCTCGACCATGATGGTGTCTGAGTTGACGTTTTATTCGCTTATCGCAGGCATTGTCTTTTTGCTGCCCCGTTTTGGAGCCCAATATACAACACTTGTGCCAAAGCTTGTGACTTCTACACTCTTTATCATGGGACCCATTGTGACCATTGTCTCCATCGCTCCGCTGATTACCCGTGCAAATGTTGCAATCTCTGAAATTTACGGGCTTGAAAACCGGCTGGATGAGGCGCATGAGCCTGAGAATCACGGTGAACAAAAAGCAAAAGATTTCAAAAAAATAACCCTTGAAAACATTGTTTTCAATTATCAGGACCAACACGGAAACACGCTGTTCACACTAGACAACATTAATCTTTCCATTAACAAAGGAGAGCTTTTGTTCATTGTCGGCGGCAACGGCAGTGGAAAATCAACTGTTTTAAAAATTTTAACCGGGCTTTATTATCCTGAACAAGGAAATATCCGGTTGGATGATAGACTGATCACCCGTGCCAATTACCAGGCATACCGGGAATTGTACTCCCTGATTTTTACTGATTTTTATTTGTTTGAAAAATTATACGGCCTGGATGTGATTGACCGGGATAAAGTTGAAAATTACTTAAAACTCATGGAGCTTGATGATAAGACAACATTGGAAGACCATGGATTTACAAACATCAAGCTTTCAACCGGCCAGAAAAAGCGGCTGGCCATGATCACTGCCCTGCTATTTGACTCGCAGATTTATGTTTTTGATGAGCTGGCTGCAGACCAGGCCCCTGATTTCAGGAAGTATTTTTATGAAGTATTGTTAAAAGATCTTAAGAAATGTGGAAAAACCGTTGTGGTGGTCAGTCATGACGACAGATTTTTTCATGTAGCCGACCGGGTGATTGAAATGGATTACGGCAGGTTCAGCAAACAAGACGCATAATGGAGAACAATATCATTAAAACCAAGAACTCTGAATCTGAGAATAAACGAATGGCCACAACAAGCCTTTTACTTATTTCCTTTGTTTGCCTTTTAGTGTTTTTGCATATGCAAACCAATCAAAACCAGACAAATTACAACAAGAAAAATGTGGAATTAATCCTTGAAAGGTATGAGGAAGTAAAGCAAACCGATTTATCGAATGAACTCCATGCCAAAATTTTTGACATTGTCCAAACTAGAAGAGATTGCTTTGCCAGCCAGGTTACGTATGATGCCAGAAATAATACCTGCCGGAAAGAATATACTTTAAGCATTTTCCAACTGGCCAGGGAGAATATCAAATCAGCACCGATGCTCGGCCTCTTTATCAGGTGTATCCGGGAATGCCCCATTGCCGGAAGTCTTTGCACCGGAGAAGAAGGTACAAATGAAGATCAATGCATCGACATGGAAGCCAGGTGTATTGAATTTTGCCTGGACAAATACTGGCGGGGGGGGGAATATGCTGACGGACACAGTTACACCGAAAACAAAAATGCGAGGTAAGCATTGACTTTGCTTATATTGGACTGCCTATGAAAAAATTTTTAAAAAGACACCTGGAGTTCTTTATCGTGTTTGGACTGGTTTTTCTTTTTGCCCTTTTCTTTCTATGGAACTCCATTGTGATTACCATTTATCCCGGCCATGCCGGTGTTTACTTCAGACGCTTATTCAATAAGGGGACAATAACTGAAAAATATTATGGTGAAGGTGTTCACTTCATTTTTCCCTGGAATAAAATGTATATCTACGATGTGAGAATCCAGGAACTCAAGCAGACCGTTGAAGTGTTAAGTCAGAACGGTCTGACTATTCAAGTTGCTGTTTCAGTCCGGTATTACCTTTTAAAAGACCAGGTGCCGATGCTTCATCAAACTGTTGGAGAATCATACAGAGAAAAGGTTATCATCCCCTCCACAATTTCATCTGTTCGTGAAGTCATTGGTAAATATCTGCCCGAAGAACTATACACCACAGCCCGCCATGTTATTCAGGATGAGATTCTGGTGGAGGCAGTGGAGGAAACCGGAAGACTTCCCATTATTTATGCTGACATGATCATCGTGTTGATCAAGCTGCCGGATATGATTAACCGGGCCATTGAAACCAAACTGCGTCACCAGCAGGAATATTTGCAATACCAATTTCAAATATTGAAAGCCGGAGAAGAGAAAAAAAGAAAAATCATTGAGGCCTCGGGTATTCAACAATACCAGCTTATTATTGCCAAAAGCCTTTCCGAACCATTGTTGAAATGGCAGGGGATTCAGGCCACAAAGGATATTTCTAAATCCGAGAACAGCAAAATCATTATCATTGGAGGCAAAGACGGGTTGCCTGTTATCCTGAATACGGAGACCACCCCAAAGGCGAAACTCAAAACAAGCAAACCGAAACTCAAAGCAACTCAACCTGAGCAGAATGCAGGCAAAATCAAAAAGGCATCAGAAATAGAACAAGTAGCACCAAAAAATAAAGCAGCCACACCACCGCAAGACAAAAAAGCTACTACAAAAAAAGATGAATTGGGAGCACTGCAGAAAAGCAGCAAAAAGGTATATGATGCCATAAAAGCCGCTAACAATAAGCTGAGCCAAAACCCATTGGAAATCGCCTTTGGGCAGAAAAAACAAAAAGAATAGAGGAAAAAAACCATGCCCATTATTTTACCCTATGTCGTTTTAAGCCTGGCCGTGGCCATATTAGGCATCAACAGAAAATTCGGATTCTGGGGTTACTTTTTTGCATCCCTTTTACTCTCTCCGTTTGTGGGTCTGATCATGGTGCTGGCGTCAGACAGGAACCCAGATTAACCATAATACAGCGTAAAAACAGACCACAATTGATTAACATAGAAAAGTTATTACTGACTGAACGAGAACTCAATATTTTGTTAAGCATAAAACAAGAGAAGAATTTTAACCGGAAGAATGCATTGAGTATTTGTCAGGATTATATTTTTACTGCCAATGTCTGAAATTAAGACAATAAGAGGTTTTAGTTCAGCCACGAACTAAATTTTTGATCCCATTTTACAATACCTGGAATGTCTTGGACATATGCAACTTCAGGGTTAAAATAAACTATTGATATAATATTCAATTCCATGCTTTCAAGGAAGGCACCATGGTCAAAAGCATAAAAGACACCCTCATCGCCTTATTCTCCATAAAAAAATTAATCCTGTCTTTTATGCTGCTGATTATTATCGCAACCGGATTCAATACATTTTTAAGCACCCTTGCATTTCAGAGCTTTCATGTAAATTCCATCATCTCCCAATACCATGTGGTGGGTAATGTTCTGAAAAAAAAGATTGAACTCTCCCTGCATTTCGGCAAAAAAATTGAAAATTTCTTTGGTATGGAAGCACTTTTGCGTACCAATCTAAAATACCTGACAAACCTGGATTCTGAGCTAAATACAGCGTCCGACGTTCACATTCTTATTGCAAACTCAACAGGAAACATTTTGTACAGGACCCTAAAAGAAGGCACCTCCTTTACCGTTTCTGAAGAGGTCATTGAACATTTCATTGAGCATTCAAAAACTGATTGGGACAAAAAAGATCATTTTAAAGAGGGAAACTATCATTATATTATCTTTCCCATATACAATTGGGACAGCACCCTGGCAGCATTTCAGATCATTTCTTTTCCCCACACAATGATATCCAAAAATCTCGTTACACTGATAAAAAATAATTTAAAAGCCTGGTGCCGGGTCCTTGCAGCATCTTTTGCCATACTGATACTGCTGTTTTATGTCATATTAAAACAAAGCCGGGATGAAACAGCCACATCCAACCAGAATCTTTCTATTTTTCGACAAAAGCGATTCTCCTACACCCTGTTTTTAATTATCGCCCTTTTCCAGATTCTTTTTTCATTTTCCCAGATTCAAAAATTCAGCATATCTTACCTGAACGTAAACCGTGATAAGGCTCATGCCCTGAATCTTTTTATGAAAGACCAGATTGAAAATCTGCTTAAAAAGGGGATAACCTTAAAAAATTTAAATAAAACAGAACATTTTTTGGCGAAGATGATGACGGACATACCGGAATTCAGCCATATCATGATTTCTGATAAAGACGGCTCTATTCTTTATTATGCTGACCACTTAGCAAAATACTATTATAAAGATCAGGAGATTCAATCCTTAAAACCGGATATGCCCGTCAAATATCTTAATAAAAAAGTTCTGATGGACAAGGAGGGCAAAAAGGCGGGGTCTATTTCCATTCTCATCTCAAAAAAAGCTCTGAATACTTTTAAAAAGAAAATTTTTTTGGATGCCGCCACCATCGTCCTGATTTCCATCTTTTTTTGTGTTGAAATTATGATTCTTTTCTTTATAGAATTAAAAAAGAAAAGCTACCCCGCCTTTACAGGGCGGCATGTTTCCACACGCATCATCCGACCTGTGGCCTTTCTTTATTTTTTTGCCATTGATATTGTTGTCTCCTTTATTCCCTTGTACATGAAAGATCTTTACGGCAGTTTACCTGATTTTATCATCTCAAAAAATATGTCCCTCGGTTTGCCGGTGACAGTTCAAATGGTTTTCACCGCGGTCTCCATATTAATCGTGGGGGCATGGTGCGATAAAAAAGGATGGCAGCAGCCTTTTTTATTGGGGTTGCTCTTTTCCGCCCTGGGATTTTTTGCAGCGTTTCTGGCAAAATCGCCCATAATCTTTCTTGTTTCCCTTGCCACCACCGGATTTGGGTACGGACTATCCTATATTTCCGCCCAGAATTTTGTTACCACCAATTCAGCACCTGAAAAAAAGGCCCAGGGCCTGGCTGAGTATTATGCAGGATGTATGGCCGGAAGTCTTTGCGGAATCGCCACCGGCGGCATGCTGGCCGAGCAGATCGGATTTGCTAATGTCTTTTTCATAGGGTTTATTATTCTTTTGGGCGTGTTTGGATGGAGTTTCTTTTTTATGAAG
This sequence comes from Desulfobacteraceae bacterium, assembly GCA_024225895.1. GTDB lineage: Bacteria > Desulfobacterota > Desulfobacteria > Desulfobacterales > Desulfobacteraceae > JAAEMC01. The sequence goes on from JAAEMC010000365.1 coordinate 5,458, forward strand.
CCGTATTTTATCTTCCCAAAAAAATCTTTCACAGCAAAGCATACGGCGCAGCAGGTTTCTTGGATAAATTTCTTTTTTGACCGGCAGATTCTTATACTTATCTTTTTAAATATTGTTCCTGCATCCATTATCATAGTGGGATTCTTAAACTTTTTCATCCCTGTCTATTTGGAAGCAAACCAAATTTCCCAAGCAGATATCGGTAGAATTTTTATTGTTTTCGGCATCTGCCTGATCTATGTCTCTCCGTTTATTACCAAAAGAGTTAATATTAAAAAACACAGTATCAACTATATTGTTATTGGTGGTGTACTCAGCAGCATGGCGCTCTTATCCTTTTCCTATATTTCAGGGTATGCCGCAGCAATGATCAGCATTCTTTTTTTGGGCTTGGGCGCAAGTTTCAATGCCATAAGAAACGCCTATGCCCTTAATCTTCCTGTGAGCGAACAGATAGGCGAAGGAAGGGTAACCAGTCTGATCTTTTTTTATGCTAGATTAGGCCAGGCTCTTGGCCCCATTGTATTTGCCTGGTTTATCGTTGCCGGTAACGAATCTGGCGGGGTTGTTAAGATCGGCATCCTTTTTCTTCTTATGACCATCGTCTTCTTATTGTATAACAGCTTCAGAGCAAAGGAATCGGTTAATAAAAATGGAAAACAAACCTGATGGTTTATGCTCTTTTCAGATATCATATCCCCTGGCTCCGAAGGCTTTGAAAAAACTTGAGTTTGAATGCCTTACCACCTTGCAGATCAGCCTACTGTCGAAAAAGGATCAAAATAAAATAACACAGGAGTTATGTTCGTTTTTCCCTAAAATGTTTAAAGATAAAAAAGACTGGGAATATATGGTCCGCCATTTTTTTTATCTCCCAAAAGGCCAAACAGCCCGGCAGGCGATTTTCGTAAGGGACCAGCAAAAAAAACTGGTGGCTGTCTGCGCCTTTGATACGGGAAATTTCACCATTGCAAAGCAGGGAGTTCGTATCATATATATTCATATTCGTGCCGTGGATTTCCCATTTCGTCAATATGGCATCGGAAGAATTTTTTCTCAAAAAATATTAACCACCCTGCAACCGGATATCCTTTTAACGACATGTGTACAGCTTTCTTCCCTTTACTCGTGGATCCGAATCAAAGAACCTTTTATTTTAAAAAATTACGAATTTTTTCCCAGGCTTGAACTCACGAACGGTGGTTTTTCCACAATTGCCCTTCCTGCAAAGGATCTGGATACCGCTATCCACTGTTTTAAAATGATTTATAAAAGCCATGTCAAAGAAGACAAGAAAGAACTTGATGATGTTGTCAATAACATCACGATTAATATGGTTCGAAAAGGGGTGGACACCTTCTTTGATTATGAAAAATGGAATGAGCAGGGGAGCCTGTCTCAAATCGCCAGGGATCTTTGCGTTACCCAAAAAGATGCTATTCTCCTTATGATCCGCAAAAAAGGTTTTTCCATTGACAAAGAAAGCCTTCCCACTTTATAACTCAGGATAAGCCCCTTTTAAAATTGTAAAAAAAAAAGCCACTATAAACAGGCTCAAAAGTATATGAAAAAAGTTAAATGTAGAAAATATCACCATTATGGCAATTCTTTTATCATCCTTGATGAAACTTACGAAATACAGGTGCCAGAAAACCATAAGCAGCAGTTTACCAAACAAATACTAAACACGGATATCGGCCTTGGTGCGGACGGTTTGATAAGTCTTTGTTCCCCTCTGTCCCACGATATTCAAATCAATGGGGCTGTCGCAGATCTCATAGAGGAGACTGATTTTATTTTCAGGCATTTTGAACCGGACGGCAGTGAATCTTTGATGTGTCTTAACGGAGTACTGATCACAGCCTTATTTGTATCCCAGATATTAAACAAGAACGATTTTCTTGTGCTCACGGCCACCAACGCCATTCATCCCCAAAGGCTTCGGGCCGGTATTGATCTTAACGGTTATGCTTTTGTTCAAGGTCTTAAAACCGAAAAAGTGGATGCCTGCCTTGTGAACCCTTCTGCCATTGTTCCCCATAGCCCGGATATTGATAAAATAACCCCTATCAAAATCCAGTTGCGAAAAAATGAGGAAATGGGTCTGCCCTTGATTGCTTCGGCCATTGAAATTTGGGGATACCTGATTTTTTCAGGAGAACCCCACCTTGTTATATTTACGGATCATCTAAGTGATGGACCTTTTTTCACTGATCTCCTTTTTCAGAATCCGCCCCAAAACCACCGTATAGCGGCCATTGATAAACTCATTAACTTAATTGGAATCCGTATCCAAACTGATTTTGTACATCTTTTTCCAAAAGGGTTAAACATAACCTTTGCCAATATCATGGCCCCTGGCAACCATTCCAAAACCCTTCTTCAATACCGGTGTTTCGAAAGAGCCATCAATAAGGAAACCCAATCCTGCGGCACTGCGGCTCTGGCCTGTTTTGCCGTTGCCGAGGCCCTGGATATGATTGAGCCAGAGAATACCTTGGTGTTCCCTCACCTGTTTAACCGCAACCGGCCCAATTCCTTTTATTCCATTGAAAAAGATACCCAGGCACCCCACTTGTGGAAAATTACCGGCCAGCCGGAACAGATCAGTAACGGGCTCTATTTTAGGGGACCAAGTGAATAGTATTGACGAACATGTGTTATAGTGATTCCCAAAAATACGTTTTTGAACACCAAATAAATAAATGGAATCACTTAAAAGCAAATCGATTTTGTATTAACCGATGGCTATCTTTAAGGAATAGAAATGGCTATGCATTTAACGAAACTTTATTCTGCGATTTGCCATACATATTTCAGGGACTAAATATTTTTTAGGCATATCAAAAAGATCCTCCACTATCATCTTTTTTTAGAAAGGATCACCTAAGGTATGATCGACTTATAAAAAACATGGGAGAGTGACATGAAAAAAAAATATTCATTTATTATTTTGCTTTCTTTGTTCTTTTTCCCATGGCGGTGTGGCCGGCCTCACCCACGTCAACAACTCTTTTAACGCCTTTGGGAACTATTGATGATGCCATGGTGCAGTTCACATGGAACATGGAATCAACTGCAACATGGTATAGGCTTTATGTCTGGGACAATAGTCAGCAAAAGCAATTTGCCCAATGGTATGAAAGCAGCCAGGTCTGTTCAGGCACCACCTGCACCGTTACTTTAAATTTTGCACTTTCAAATGATGATTACCAATGGTTCATTAAAACCTGGAATGATGACGGCAGTACCTGGAGCAGCGCCCAATCTTTTACCGTGTCAAGCAGTCAGACCAAACCCCAAGCAATCACCCTTGTCTCGCCTTCCGGCACATCGGAAAATGCATCACAAACCTTTGTCTGGAACCAGGATATATCTGCTACCTGGTATCAACTATTTGTCTGGGATAACAACCAAAACAAGGTTGTTTCCACCTGGTATGAAATTGAAGACAATTATAGCCAATATGACGAAGCAGCCTGTGCGGATAATAGTTGCAGTGTTACGGTTTCGTCCGGATTTTTTTCTGGTTCCCATGAATGGTTTGTCAGGGCATACAATGATTATGGAACCGGGGCCTGGAGCAATGGTATGGCATTTACCCTTGAACTCCCCAAAAGTTATCCTTCTGTTTTCCAGGCATGGAGCGTCATAGAAAACAAACCCAGTGAAAGTGATTCCACAAAAATTGCCCGGCACGATCTCATTTTTGACGGAACCTGGGTATTGGACCTTGGGTGGGAAGTAACTGAAAATCAACCATACGAAGGTCTCTCCACCAGCCTGGATCCGGAACTATTGACCCAGGCCCAAACCAAAAGAAACGAACTACTCCTAAAAAATCCCGACCTGATCATCATTGCCTCTGTTCTTTACCGGGAAGGCGAGTATATTACCAGCCAAAATGAAGGGCCCGAATACTGGGAGGTGGGATACCTGCCGGCTAATTCATCTTACTGGTTAAAAGACGGTAATGGGGACTTTGTCCCTGCCTATGGCGAAGATGCTGACGGAGACGGGACCATTGAAACAGATGAAGTTTTAAGCAGCCTCATTGATTTTACTGATGCCGATTTCCAGAATATCATCATTCAAAAAGCCAAAGAATTAAATGATACAGGATTGTTTGACGGTATCTTTCTGGACTGGTGGAATGAGACCACCGCCACCACTGGAAATTACATTAACTGGCAGGGCACCATCAAAACCCTTGAAGAAGAAACCCAGGCAAGACTGGACATCCTTAAAGGCATCCGGAACCAGGTGGATGATGATTTTCTCATTCTGGTTAATACCAACACCAAAACCGTCCCCCAATCCGCACCCTACATAAACGGGATCTACATGGAAAGCGCCAAAGACAATTATGGCACCGGATATAGCCTAACAGAAATCCAAGAGATTGAAACCACCCTTACCTGGGCTGAGGCCACTGTGGCAACCCCGCGTATCAACTGTCTGGAAGGATGGCGGGTGGTCTATGACTATACCGGGGATTTGGACACCAGGGTTGAAGAAAGGGACAGTAGTGAAAATAAAAAGTGGATGCGGATGTTCACCACCCTGTCATTAACCCATTCTGACGGATATGTCCTTTTTGGAGACGACAATACCCAGCCCAGCGAAGATCATCTGCACAACTGGCATGATTTCTGGGACGCAAATCTTGGAAACGTCATCGGTCAAAAAGCCCAGAGTTATAATAATACTGAAGGGCTCTTTATAAGGGAGTTTGAGAACGGATGGGCAGTTTACAACCGCAGCGGTTCTTCTCAAAACGTCACCTTTACAACCACGATTACCGGCAAATACAGCAGCACTACTGCCACAGCCCACACCATCCCTGATTTTGACGGTGAAATCTTCTTAAAACAATAAGAATAATTTTAATTTGATTCTTTTATACAACACCGAGTATACTATCACCTGATTTTCAATATCACCCACAACCACAAAGGGGGTACAACCCATGCAAAAACTGAACGCCAACATCAGACCGATTTTCACAGTGTTTCTAATTTCCATCTTTTTTTTGACCCTTGCAACTTTTTCTTATGCCGGATCAAAACCCCAACCCATTGAAGGTATGAGCTATGACGTCAACACAACCATTGCCGACAATTTAAAAACCCTGGTGGGGAAAAAGGTCTCTGTTACCCTTGACTCAGGGAATGTATTGTCCGGAACCCTCAAAACTGTTGGTTCAAAATCAATACACCTGGAAAAGCTTGATCAAAAAAATTTTTTTGATGCATTGATCCGCTTGGAAAATATTATTGCTGTTTCTGCCCAATTCAGAAAATACTAATATTAAAAACTGAATCTGCCTTAAAAGCTCTGTCTGCCATCTGTTGAAAAAGGATTTAGCATGCGCTTTAAACCGCTGAAAAAAGGGGATACCATTGCTTTTTTTTCCCCATCTGCTCCAGGATCTGTTACAGCTCCTAAACGCTTTGGAAGAGCCAAAGCTTTTATTAAAAACAAAGGATTCAAACTTTTACCGGGAAATCTTTGCGGAAAAAGGGATGGTTACCGGTCCGGCAGTGCCAAAGAAAGGGCCCGCGAACTCAATGAACTTTTATCCAACCCTGACATTGACTGTATCATATCCACCATTGGCGGCATTAACTCCAATGCCCTTGTCCCCTACATTGATTATGATGCATTTAAACAACATCCTAAAATTGTGGTGGGCCACTCAGATGTGAGTTCCATTTTACTGGCCCTGTTTGCCAAAACCGGCATTACCACCTTTTACGGCCCTGCTTTGATTCATTCCTTTGGGGAATATGAACCTTTTCTTAATATGACCTGGGCCTATTTTAAGGATATGCTCATGAAGCACCATGATATGCCCTACACCTATACCATGCCGGATTTCTGGACTGATGATTTTATCAACTGGGAGGAAAAAACCCGGGATAAGACCATGAACAAAAACCAATGGATTACAGTGAAAAAAGGAGTGGCAGAAGGCAGAATCTTAGGTGGCACCTTAAATGCTCTAAGCACGATTCTGGGCACCCAATATATGCCCCAAATGGATGAGGACACCATTTTGTTCATTGAAGATACCACAAAAACTGCGGCCTATGTTGAGCGGCTTTTTGCCTTGCTTAAAACCCATGGGATTTTTGAAAAGATTGCAGGGATTATTTTGGGCAAACATGAGCAGTATGACGATCAGAACACCGGCAAAAGGCCCCATGATTTACTATTGGAGATGGCAGATGATATAGATATTCCAATCCTTGCGGAGTTTGACTGCTGCCACACCCATCCGTGCTTTACGCTGCCTTTAGGCAAAAAAATCCGCCTGGACGCCACAGAACAGGCAGTGAGCATATGGGAGCCCTGGTCTAAATTGTAATATTGACCAAATTGTGGCGATTGATATTTACGATCTTTAATTTAAAATAAGACCCAGAATTAAAAAATTATTTCAATGTTGCATAAAAAACTCATTAACCTTTTCAAGGTACTCTGCCAAAAGCGTCCGGCTGA
>JAAEMC010000366.1 GCA_024225895.1 Desulfobacteraceae bacterium
AGATCTGGGTAAAAACCAAAAATACCCTGGTAAAAGAATTTACAAAAATTGAAAAACCAATTAAAGAGATTTATGTTCTTTTCTATGTAAACACGGAACAGGGACTGGATAAAATTGAGGAAAACGCCCAGGAATTATTACTTGCAGCTGAAACTGCATTAAAACCGGTTCAGGAACTGACCCAAAAATTAAAATCCGCCGAAAAGGCTCCTGATGGTTTGATTGGCGGCACCCTTTACAAAATTAAAAAGAAATTTAAATGACAAAATATACTAATATCTCCCACAGTCTAAAAATCAGTGCAGAAAAATACCCTTTCAAAAGAGCCATTGTCTGCCCGGATGGGCGTGACAAGAAAGGGCGGGTGCTGTACAGCCAGATGACCTTCAAACAATTGGACCGGGAATCTGACAGGCTTGCTTTCGGCCTGGAAAGAGTCGGTGTTACCAGGGGAACCCGGACCATTCTCATGGTCACACCGGGTATGGAGTTTTTTATTACCATATTTGCCATGTTCAAGGTGGGCGCCGTGCCTGTGGTGGTGGACCCGGGCATGGGCATCGACCGGATGGTTGAATGCTTAAAGCAGGGCAAACCCAAGGCCTTTATCGGCATTGAAAAAGCCCATTTGCTACGGATGCTCAAACCAGGTTCATTTAATTCCGTTAAAACCTGGGTGACAGTTGGAAGACGATGGTTTTGGGGGGGGCATACACTCAATAAACTGGTCATCAACACGGACGATCCCTATCCTAAAGCACAGACCACCTGGGAAGAAACCGCGGCCATCGTCTTTACCACCGGCTCTACCGGCCCGGCAAAAGGAGTGGTCTACACCCACGGCAATTTCCAGGCGCAGATTAAACAAATCCAGGATCATTTCCAGATTGCACCGGACGAAATAGATTTGCCTACCTTTCCCTTATTTGCATTGTTTGACCCGGCCCTGGGCATGACGGCCGTGATTCCGGATATGGACCCCACCAAACCCGGGATGGTGGATCCGACAAAAATCATCGAAGCCGTTGAAAATCACGGGGTAACTAATATGTTTGCCTCTCCTGCTCTGCTGAACCGGGTGGGAAAATATGGTAAAGAAAACAATATCAAGCTGCCTTCCTTAAGGCGAGTTGTCTCAGCAGGTGCGCCTGTCACACCTGCAAATATTGAACAATTTTCCGTAATGCTGAATGAAAGTACCCAAATTCATACCCCTTACGGTGCGACGGAAGCTGTTCCTGTTATCTCCATCGGCTCCCATGAAATTCTGTCTGAAACCAAGCACCTAAGTGAACAAGGGTATGGGATGTGTATTGGACGCCCCATTTGCAACACCCAGGTAAAAATCATTAAAATCAGCGATGATCCCATAACCCAGTTAAGGGAAAATCAATTTCTCCCTGATAACCAGGTAGGCGAAATCACAGTGCGGGCCGGCCTGGCCACCCAACGCTACTTTAACAACAGAGAAGCGGATCTGCTGGCCAAAATACCCGATTCTGACGGCATAAACTGGCATAGAATGGGAGATCTGGGTTGGCGGGATGCTAAAGGCAGGGTCTGGTTTTGCGGCAGAAAAAACCACCGGGTGGAAACCGAAAACCAAACTCTTTTTACCATCCCGGTTGAAGCGATTTTCAACAACCATAAAAAAGTTTTTAGAAGTGCTTTGGTAGGAGTGGGTCCTAAAAATAGGCAAATACCGATTATTTTCATTGAGCCCATGGAAAAAATCAGCAATAAAAAAGCGTTTATTAAAGAAATTTTAGCACTTGCAACTGCCAATGAGTTGACAGAGTGTATCAAACACGCATTTATTGAAAAGGCCTTTCCCGTAGATATCCGCCATAATTCCAAAATTTTCAGGGAACAACTGGCAATAAAAGCTAAGGGCAAACTGAAATTTTAGCTGTCAAAACTTCAGAGTACCTATTATTCAGGTAAAAGATCGTAGAAATACATCATGGCATCAGAGCGGGTAATAATGCCGACAATCTTATTATCCTCCATCACAGGAAGTCTGCCGATATCATATTTGATCATCAACTTGGCCGCCTCAATGGCACTTTTGGTGTGGGAGATGGTCACGACATCCCTGCTCATGAACGCTTTAATTGGTGCCTCCATCTGTCTGGATTTCCTGATTTTTTTAAAATCCCTCCTGGAAATGACACCTACCAGGTTATCATCCTTGTCCACAACCGGAACCCCTGTACAGCCCATCTCCCTTAAAATCATGGTTACCTCTTCCACAGGGGTATCCTCATCCACTGTCACCACAGGATAGGACATGATATCCCTTAGCATGACCGAGGAATGTTGATTGCCTTTAATGAGTTCAATGATCATTTCTTCAATTACATCAGGGTTGGTGGCTTTTAATAAAGCGGAGCCCGCTCCCGGATGCCCACCCCCACCCATACTGCGCATAATAAGTCCGACATTGAGTTCGTCCACATCGCTTCTGCCGATGACCATGCATTTGTCTCTCTCAACATCCTTAAATATGCCAAAGGCAGCATCTAAGTTAACAATTTCCCGATACATCTGAAGTACCATGGCCAGGTTCTGCACCCGGCCCTCGACATCCATTTTTAAAACACTGACTGAAAAACCGTCGATTTCCATCCGGTTCGCATTCTGAATCATATCGAAAAGAATATCTTTTTGTTTCTTGCCGTAAGCCTGGCGTAAAAATGTGGTTAAAATATTTAAATCTGCTTTCTTTTCAAGCAAATACCCTGCCGCATAGGCATCATCAGACGTTGTTGACGGAAACGACAAATTTCCCGTATCTTCATAGATCCCCATTAAAAACAAGGTTGCCTGAATCGGTGTGATCAACTTGTCTTGCCGCTTTATTTCCTGTACCAGCAAGGTGGTGGCTGAACCGGTATCTTTAATATGAGCCTCTGTTAAGTCCATATCTCCTTCTAAATGATGATCCCACGCAATAATTTCAAGATCCGGATTTTCCTTTATTGATTCAAGACCCTCCAGCCGGTTCCAGGAATGGGTGTCCACAACCACCAAAGAACGCACCTGATCAAAATGAATATCTTTAGGTGAATAAAAATCAAACAAATCTTTATGAATGGATAAAAAAGCTTTTAAATTGGCATTGATTGAATTGGGCAGAACAGGCCGGACACCAGGATAAACCACAGTTGCTGCAACCAAAGAAGCCAGTGCATCAAAATCAGATCCTCTGTGGGTAGTTGCAATTTTCATATAAATCCCTTTTCTGTAAGTTTAAATATTTGCTCATTTAATTTATAAATACAAGACAGGTACGGCATTTTGATTATTTCCATCAAAAAATGACTTTCCAATGTATTGGGCCGGGTGATTATTAAATATTCTTGTCTACTAAAACGCCCTGGGAAGACAATATATCTTTTATATTATCATA
>JAAEMC010000367.1 GCA_024225895.1 Desulfobacteraceae bacterium
TTCAATAGATCTTAACTACAAAAATAAAACCCTTGTATAATAATGGATCCGGCTCAATGACATACCAAATTTTACCCTTTGACAATTTAAAGCATCGGGCACGGGTTATTGCTTTATGGAGAGATGTTTTCGGCTATGAAGCAGATCATAATGCGCCGGGCCTGGTCATTGATAAAAAAATGGAACACAATGATGCCTTGTTCTTTGTTGCAACTTCGAACCAGGATGTTATCGCTACGGTTATGGCCGGGTATGACGGCCACCGGGGCTGGATTTATTCCCTTGCGGTTCTGCCCTATTACCAGAAACAGGGGTTGGGCTCTAAAATGCTGTCCTTTGTCGAAGAAAAACTTTTGCAATTGGGCTGCATGAAAATCAATCTCCAGATCCTGGAACACAATAAAGCTGTTGAAAATTTTTATGTTGCAAATGGTTATCAAACAGAAAAACGGGTCAGCATGGGTAAACGTCTGAGCCCGAACATCAGATCTGTGGAATCTATCTATTCCAATGATCCCGCTGCCAACGGTAAATAAAATGGAAGCATGACATGGGATTTGTTAAAGACCTCAGATTTAAAGACGCAAAGCCGGTATCACATGCAACCAGGATATGCCTTAGTGCCATTTACCTTGTATTGATACTTTTTATCCTCATCAATACCGGCACAAGCTTTGCGCAAGAGACCATTAGGCTGACCAATGGAGAATGGCCCCCTTATCAATCAAAGGTATTAAAACATTATGGTTTGGCTTCAAAAATTGTAACTGAGGCTTTCGCCATCATGGGAGTTCGTGTCAAATATCGTTTTTTCCCGTGGGCAAGATCTTATAAGATGGCTAAGATCGGAAAATGGGACGGCACCCTGATGTGGAGCCCTTCAGCAGAGCGGAAAATCCATTTCCATTATTCAGATACCCTTGTCAGTGGAGAAAAAGTCTTTTTTTACCATAAGGATCGTCCTTTTAACTGGAATACAATTGCAGACCTGAAAGGGCTGCAAATAGGCGCCACACTGGAATACAATTACGGGGATGCTTTTCATAAGGCAGAAAAGAATAATGAAATAATAATCCAATGGGTTGCCAAAGATAAGTTTAATTTTGCCAAATTGCTGGTTGGACGGATTAATGTCTTTCCCAACAACCTTGATGCGGGTTATTACATCTTAAAAAAAAATTTTAGTCCGGATAAATTTGAGATGATCACCCATCACCCCAAACCCGTAGTTAAAGATACCTATCATCTGCTTTTTTCTAAAAAGGCTGAAAATAGCAAAACAATGCTGGCTTTATTTAATCAAGGGCTAAAACGCCTTAAGGCCCAAGGAAAGTTTGACCAGTATGTTAATGAGTCCAGGCGCGGCGAATACATCAAATAAATAATAATTTTTAACCCTCCTTACACCTGCCCGCTCTATTCTTTCCAAAACAAAAATATGTTAATCCATTTTTCCCAATGCAGGTACCAATGATTAGTCAAAAGGAGAATATCAAATGGTCCAAATAAAAAAATACGCTGTCATTACAATTATTTTAGCCATAGTATCTATGATCATGCTTGGGATAAGCCACCTGGCATTAACGGACATCTACCACGGTCAGGAAGATCTATCCTATGAATGGGCGTTTTTAAGAATCTCAGCCTTGATTTTTATCGTGTTCATCATTTCAACCATTTTCACACTGCAAAAAGTTTTGAAGTTGACAGGAGAAATAAAATATTAAAAATGTTTAAATAATTTAAACCTGAACCTTTGAGCAGAATTAATAAATACAATCACGCAGGCAAAAAGGGGTTAAATTAATGGAATTTTCCCAATTATTAACTAGCCGCAGGTCCATTCGAAATTTTGAAAATAAGTCCGTACCAGTTGAACTCATTACCCAAATGATAAAGGAAAGCACACTTGCACCCAATGCAGGAAATCAACAAACATGGAAATTTATCATTGTCAATAACATCGAAATGATCCAACGCATTTCCAGCGAAAGTAAAAAAAATATTCTCGATAGAATTGCCGGCAACCCAAATGACTATGCAAAGCAATATGAGACATTGTTGAAAGAAGAATCAGATAATAGAACCATTCCGGAAGCATTAAAAGGCCGGGAACACATCCAAATTCCCAACAGTTTTAACCTGCCCAATACCTGGTGTATCATCAAAAAAAGGGACAAGAAAAAATGAAAGGAATCTGCATTTTTGCTTTGCTGGCTGTTTTAGGCATGGCCTGTACTGTGATACTTCTCGGGATGACGGCTTCAAAGCCTGAAAAACAAAATGGATTTGATATAATTGCCCACCGGGGTGTTCATCAGGATTACAAATCTTCAAATAAAGGCATTCGTACCAACAAAACCTATTTAAATGAGTGCACTGCAACCCAAATTCACAACCCCACCCATGCCTACTTAGAAAATACCATTGAATCGATTGCAGCAGCATTTGACCGGGGAGCCACCATCGTAGAAATAGATATCCGCCCGACCAAAGATGACCAGCTTGTTGTTTTTCATGACTGGATGCTGGATTGCCGGACAAACGGCCAGGGTAATGTCATTGACCAGAAGGTTAAATATTTAAAAACACTGGATATTGGATACGGCTACACTTCTGACGGCGCGACCTATCCTTTCAGGGGAAAAGGTACAGGCAAAATTAAAACACTTATTGAGGTGTTGCAACTATTCCCGGATAAACAGTTTTTAATAGACAATAAAAACGGCAATAACATTAAAACCGCCCAATTGATCTTGGACACCGTAAACCTGCTGCCGGAAGATCAGCAAAAACGCTTGTATTTATGGTGTTCAGATAAGGCATATGCATATATTCACGAAAGAAACCCCTTGATTACCCGTTTGATTTTGCCCCGGCCTGAGTTGAAATCCTTTTTTAAATCTTATCTTTTAACTTTGGGTTTCGGCAATATTCCCGGTCAATTTAAAGGACAGGGAATCGCCCTTCCCATGAAATACACAAAATACATCCCTGGATGGCCCAACCGGTTTTTGGCAAAAATATATGAGGCCGACATGCGATTTTATTTATACCTAAATACAA
>JAAEMC010000368.1 GCA_024225895.1 Desulfobacteraceae bacterium
AGCAGTATATGTGACAACACCGGGTTTTTGTTCTTGTTTTAATAAAGGAAAGGTTTCTGTTTCCGCACCTCTATGGGAGGCATTGTACCTGATGTGAAATACATCAAAAATATCCAGCCCGTCCATTTTGGGAAAAAGGGCTCGGTTGTGGCCGGACATACCGATGAAGCGGGTTAAACCCTGGTTTTTCATCTTGCAGGCCTTGTCCAAAAGCATTTTTGAAGGTGGACTGTTATGCCATCCGAGAAGCATGATATCTGCATGGTCTATGTTAAGGGATTTCAGGGTTCTTTTGAAAAAATAATCAGTTAATACCCCAAGCCGGGCATAGGAATGAATAGCTATGACCATCTGCTCCCTGTGTCCTTGTGCAACCAGGTTTCGAATGGCCTTTTTCATGCCGGCACTGTGCCGCCCCGAACCCATATAAAAATAATTACACCCTTTTTCAAAGGCAGCTTCAAATGCTTTTGCCGGGGCACCGTAACTGGCAGCCAATCCCAGTTTTCCAACGTTTAATCCAGTACTGCCGAGGATGGTTTTTTCAAATGATTGGGGCATATCATCTCCTATTATTGCTTCTTTATCGGATATTCAGCAAATATTATATCTTTTGTTAAGCGATAAAAAGATAAGCATGATGTACAATATATAAATGCTATTTTTTACCCCATGGGATGTCAAGGTAAATCATACTGCCGGCAATGCTGCCGATGCCGTCGGCCATAATATCCTGGATTGAACAGATCCTGGATGCCACAAAATACTGGTGTATTTCATCAGATATCCCGTACAGGCCTGCCAGTGCAATGCAGGCAGACCGAATCTGTCCGGAACTCCATAACGGTTTTTCTTTTTTCAGGTTCCGTGCAATTAAAAAAGCCAGAGCGGCATAGACAACGGCATGAACTATTTTGTCGCTGTGGAAGAAGAGGGTTTGGTCCAGAAGGGAAGGAAAAGAAGACTGCCAGAAGATCAGTCCGCAGAGGATGAACACCGGCAGTCTATAAAAAAGATTGAGTGTTAGTCTGTTCAAAGCCTTTTTAGAAGACTGATCCATCCAGGGTTCTTTCTTTAATGTGCTGTTTTACCGGAGCAATAAAGTCTTCCATGGAAAGGCCCATCCTGACCTTGCCGTCCAGGGTCCTTACCGCCAGGGTACTGCTTTCTTTTTCCTTGTCGCCAATGGTAATGATCATCGGCACATAATTGAGTTGTGCTTCCCTGATTTTCTTTTTAAGGGTTTCACTTCTCTTATCGGTTTCGCATCGAATACCCTGGGCTTCGATTTGGTCTTTTATCTTGTCTGCATAAGGGGCCAGATCCTGGTTGATGGGCAAAAGAATCGCCTGGACCGGTGCCAGCCACAAAGGAAATTTTCCTGAAAAATGTTCAACCAGAATACCAAAGAAGCGTTCCAAAGACCCGTAAATCACCCGGTGGATCATAATGGGCCGGTGTTTTTCGTTGTCCTGGCCTTTATAGGTTAAATCAAAACGTTCCGGCAGTGACATATCCAACTGAACCGTACCGCATTGCCAGGTCCTTCCCAGGGCATCCTTGATATGGATATCGATTTTTGGTCCGTAAAAAGCACCGTCTCCTTCGTTGATAAAGTATTCCTGGCCGTATTTTTCTAAGGCTGCTTTCAGGCCGGTGGTGGCAGTTTCCCACTGCTCGTCCGATCCAATGGACTTGTCGGGACGGGTGGACAATTCCAGGTGGAAATCCAACCCGAATCTTTTGTAGATTCGTTCAGAGAGCTGCAATACACCTAATACCTCATCCTGTATCTGATCCGGTGTCATAAAAATATGGGCGTCATCCTGGTGAAAGGCCCTGACCCTGAAAAGCCCGGAAAGGGCACCGGATAGTTCATGCCGGTGAACCAGTCCGATTTCACCGGCTCTGACCGGCAGATCCCTGTAGGAATAGGCTTTGGTTTTATACAGCAGCATACCGCCCGGGCAGTTCATGGGTTTGAT
>JAAEMC010000369.1 GCA_024225895.1 Desulfobacteraceae bacterium
CAGGCCGGCCACAACAATCCTGTCATCATTAAAATCATAATCTTTATCTGTAAAAATATCCCTTTTTAAAGGCTGATACTGGCCTGACATCTGCTCAACCACCATATGATAGTTGATTCCGCCAAACCCATAGGATGAAATGCCGGCTTTACGGCTTGTCCCGTTTTTCGGTTCCCATTTTACCGGATCTTTAACAATAAAAAGATTGGAGTTGTTTAGGTCATGATTCTGGGACAAATTTTCAAAATATCCGTTAGGCGGAAGCATTCCCTTATTAATGGCCAAAAGGGTCTTAATCAGACCTGCTGAACCGGAACACCCCAACAAATGGCCGATCTGAGATTTAATGGAGCTGATTCCGGCATTGGCATTACCGTAAGTATTCTTAATAGTTGCCAGTTCTGCCTGGTCTCCAATAATGGTAGATGTACCGTGGGCTTCGATGAAACCGATATCATCAGGGGTGATATCTTCACGGACATTTTCATAACAACGCTGAAGGCTGAGTTTCTGCCCGTTGGGGTTGGGTGCGGCAATAGCCTTACCCCTTCCGTCAGAGCTTGAGCCAATGCCGTTTATTACGCCGATGACATTATTTTTATCCCGGATCGCATCTTTCATACGTTTGAGGACAAAAACCACCGATCCTTCTCCTAGGACAAATCCGTCTGCCCGTTCATCAAATGGATAGGAGCCTTTAGCAGACAATGCACCCATTTTGGCAAATCCGATAAAGGATTCCGGGGCAAGATGGGTATTTACCCCGCCGACGATCACTTGATCATGTTCGCCTGATAGAAGCTCTCCGCATGCAGCTTCAAGTGCGGCAAATGAGGACGCACAGGCGGCATCCACCACATAATTGGCTCCCCTTGCACCCAAGTGGCGGGCAATCCTTGAGGCCTCAATATTTAAAATAATGCCATGAACAGGGTCATAACCTTCATTTTCCCCTTCAATCAACGATTGCAGGCCATTATTTAAATCTGTTTTTTGAGCATCAGAAAGCGCAGTGTATTCTTCGGTTTTTTCCAGCATAGAGACCAGTTCAGGGAACCAGTATTTGAGCTGAAGCTCATTGCCCAATTCATTGCCCAGGCAGGTGGCAATTACCACTGCGGTTTTGGAAGGATCATCACCAATTATACGCATGTCTTCTCCCAAAAGACCTGCATTTTCCACTGCCTGATAGGCTGTCTGGAGCACCATTTTCTGGCTCCGGGACAATTTTTTCTCTTTGCCCTCTGCATAGCCGAAACGCTGCCAGTCAAACTCAAAGTTTTCCACACTCCCGGCCAGTTTGGTATAGGTTTTGTCCTCTGAACTTTTGTCTGTGTCATAAAAAAGTTCACTATCCACTCGGTCTTCACCGATTTCTTTGATGGCATATTTCTTGTTGATAATATTATCCCAGAGAATCTCGGGAGTGGCTGCACCAGGAAGGGTGCAGCCCATACCAACAACGGCAATCTCATCATTTATTTTATTTTTCGGGCTTGAAAATATTTCCAGCTGGTTAACGTGCTTAAAAAGCCTGGGTTTGGCTTGAAAAAATTTATTGTGGATATCCTTGATAGTGGTGCTGTCTTTAAAAAACGCCAGGCTGTCACCCACTAAAAAATTGCCTTTTTCCCGGTGTTCATCATCCTC
>JAAEMC010000370.1 GCA_024225895.1 Desulfobacteraceae bacterium
CGGTAATATCATTATCAAGAAAGAACTCAGAGGAAGAGGATTTGCCGCTGAACTGATAAAAAAAGTTATAGAATATCTGCATAAAAACAAACAGATCCTGACATTTCGATTGGGATCAGTTCCTTTGGCAATAGATCTATACAAAAAAGTGGGGTTCCATGCAGAAGCCTTTACAACGGCTCAGGAAGCTTGGTTACCCCTAAAAACAAAATTTGAAGAAATACATTTAGGTAAGAATATAAAGGTAGAAAGAATCAATGCGGATGACCTGGAAGCCATCAGTGAAATTGATCAGCAGTACTTTAAATCAAACCGTCTGCAGTTCCTTATGAATGTATACAATGATTCAATCAAAAAGAGTTGCCTGTGTTTAAAAAATCAGGGAAAGGTAGTGGGGTTTCTAATGCTGAGGCGCAGACAAGCTTCAAAAAGCGAAGGCCGATATGCTGAAGGACCTGATTATGTCTATCGCCTTGGCCCATCTTGTGTTCTGCCGGAGTATGGTTTCGTTGGCTTCAAAGCTCTCTTTCAGAAAGCGATACAGGCCGTTAACAAGCAAGTAAGCCAAATGGAAGGCAGTGCCAAAATTTATGTAGTATTTCCAAAAGATGCAGACAAAAAGGAGATTTATAAAGATACGCACAACTTGGCAAAGGCAATGGGCATGGATGCCGGCATTAACCTTGACAGGGTCTTTGACGAACACGATCATATATTTGGAGCACAGAATTCAATAAAAAATGAAGAACAATGGAATTATATGAAAAGCATGGGCTTTAATCAGGAATATTTCGAGCAAGTAATGAGTTACACGCCTGCAGAAGCATTGAATACAGAACCAGGCCAAAGAGAGGCAGAAAAGACCCGGGCCGATCCAAAAGGAATATTTGCATCGGCAACACCTGGTGACAAGGCATGATAACCGTGCAGACTCTTTGAGACCTTTGAATACCCCCTCTTTTGCCTGATTGATGCGTCAGCCGCAAATTTTAATCCCTGGCTTAGAGAGGAGCGAATGCTCACAATATGCAACATATTCCTGTGAATTAAATTATTAAAGGTCCCAACTACTAACGATTTATAACACTCCTGGTCTTCCATTCTGGCCGGATATTTCAAAACAGGAGACATATGTTTATTCGTTCTATAATATCATTCATTGCTCTTCCCGGCATTGTTGCACTAATCATACCCCCTGTAATTGCTTATTTTGATCCGTGGAATAAAAATCCTTGGCCCCCAGGAATGTTTGTCATGCTTATTGGGGCTATTGTCTTGTTTTGGTGTGTTCGTGATTTTTATGTACTGGGAAAAGGAACTCTTGCCCCATGGGATCCACCGAAAAACCTGGTTGTGCTCGGCTTGTATCGTTTTGTGCGCAATCCCATGTATGTCGGTGTTCTGCTGCTGGTTCTCGGCTGGAGTATTTATTTTTGCTCTCCTGTACTGATTGCATATTTATTTATTTTAGCCGTTGCATTCCATATACGCGTTATTAAAAATGAAGAACCATGGCTGAAAGCACAATTTGCCAGCCAATGGGAATTATATCAAAAAAAAGTTTCCCGGTGGCTGCCAAGGATTGTCCCCTGGAAAAATGGCTCCTGAAAAGACCAGTTCAATTTAAGTTAAATAATAAGTTCAGCCACTGCAATTTATAATATCGTATTCTGTTCATAGCTGCATTATAGCAAATCGCAAAAATATGTTCCGATACTACGGTACCTGTTTCTATCACGTGTGGCTAAGATTCTCTTGATACTACAATCGATTTGCCCAAAGGCGATTCCATTAATCTATCATGTTTATAGGAACTTTATTTTGGGAATCACTATAAATGTCAAAACACCTAATAAATCTGGAAAAATATGAGGAATATCTCAAGGGCTGCTCTGCTGAGGAACTCAGGCAGATAGCAGGAGCAGGTTCTATCGATGGTCAACAATTTCCCAAACGCTATAAGATGGTGGTCAACCGGCTCCGGGAAATTGAAACCAATGCCTTTTTAGCTGTCCATATCTGGTTTCCCGACGATAAAGAATCGGGCAGTAAAGCTTCACTTGGACTGGTTACAATTTATCACACCGCCTTAGGCGACCATTGGCGCGCCATTGCGGCTGCTCAAAAACTTAGACAGGCTTACAGTGATCAGACTGAGCAGTGTGCGCAATCATTGTCCCTGGAAGGATGGTCCTATTATATGCTGAAAATGTTTGAAAAGAGCCGTAGAACATTTGAAGAAGTAATTGAACAATATCCTTCTCATTGGAAAGCTGTTAAATCCGCCCAAAGAGGACTTTCAGGGCTTGATGTGATATCATCCCCTCAAAATAATCAATCTGATTTTTGACCCGTCTTGAAAGGGGAATCCATCCGGGTATTTCTTGATTTTGAAAATGATAGGCTAACTTCCGGGTTTCATACATGCGGCCACAAGTTTGACAATAAAGATAAAATGATATTTTTAGGCACAAATATAAAACTGGTTAAAATCATGAAACAAACCCAATTAATCAGAGCCCAGAAAAGCATCAAGGAAAACCGAAAGAATGCCGCAAAGGCCTATGGAATATAAAAAACGGATCTGCCAGGCCATGAATTTCATCTCCCGGAATCTGGACAGGGAACTGGCCCTGGAAGAGATTGCAGCAGCAGCCTCGTTCTCCATGTTTCATTTTCACCGGATTTTCAAGGCCGTTGTCGGTGAAACCGTGGCCGGTTTTACACGGCGGCTGCGCCTTGAGACGACAGCCAATCAATTGGTCAACTTCCCGGACAAAGATATTACCACCATTTCAATGGACTGCGGATTTTCAAGTTCCCAGAATTTTGCCAAGGCCTTCCGCCGGCATTTTGGAACCACACCGACCGGCTATAGAAAAAGCAAGATTGGAAACAAAGACAGCAAGAAAGAAAACGTATTCTCCATTCAAGCCGGATATAATCCCGACACTTGGGTAAACAGAAATATTGACAAGGAAAGAATAACGAGCTTGAACGTTGAAATCAAAAAAATGCCGGAATATCAGGTCGCCTATGTGCGAAAGCTGTGCAATTATGACAACAAAACGCACCAGAAGGCATATAAGGAATTGAAAAGATGGGCAAATCCCAGAGGGTACGATGAATCCGGTATTATTTTCGGACTCTACTGGGACAACCCTGATGTGACCCCTCAAGGCAAATACCGGATGGATATCTGCATCAGCGTCCCCCGCGGGACAGTGCCTGAAGGACAACTCGGTATCCAGACGATTAAGGGGGGTCTTCATGCAGTATGCCATGTCGACATTGTGACCGGTGATTTCCAGGAACCCTGGGACAATACGTTTCAATGGATCGTGGATAAAGGATACGAATTAGAGGACCGACCCAAGTATCAGATATTTAGAACCACATCAGCCGATCATCCCAAGGGCGGCTGGACAGTGGACATCTGTGTTCCTTTAAAATCCTTTATTTGATTTTTCCGTCGGCGTCGAAAGGAGAAAAGGAAAAGCAACATGGGAAAATATAAATATGATATTATTGATGAAGCAATTATTGATGCAGGCCTCGACATCGTCTTTAAGGCGGTGATTGATGAAAATGACGGGAAAACAAGCTGGTGGATGCCACATCGATCAGCAAAACTACTCCAGGGAGACTCCTGGGGAAAGGCGGGTGCTGTTCTCAAAATTACGGTAAACAGCAAACCGCCCATACAATTCATCCAGAAAACCATTGAAGTCAAAGAGAATGAACTCATCCGGGTAAATTACACTGACG
>JAAEMC010000371.1 GCA_024225895.1 Desulfobacteraceae bacterium
GATACCGTATCTATTTCAACGGGAACCATAAATTTTCTTCATTTACACTTAAAAAAGATCTTGTGCTGGAGCAAAAAGGGAATATTAAAGGTTACGGCATTAAAAAAAGTGTGAAAAATATCCGGGAACGGTATGAAAATGCAGGTTTTAAAGATTGTGAGGTGAATGTTGACAGTCATTTGTCCGGGCAAAATGGCGGGCAGGTAAAAACAATGACCGTAAACATCAATGAAAAGGCCCAATATCTTGTTAAATCATCTCAGATTAAAGGCACAAAGGATATTGAGCAAAGCATCTTGGAGCAGGAGATCTTAACCCGCAAGAAATCAGGCTTATCACAAGGAGCCTTTGTCCAAAAAAAGTTTGATGATGATGTCGAGGCACTTGAAAATTATTATAACGCTATGGGTTTTTCAAATACCCATATTACAGGAAAGGTGAAATGGGCTGATCCGGATAAAGATAATATTGTCTACGGTGATGTTGTGTTTGATGTCAAAGAAGGAAGAAGGCTGGTAATTCAGGCAGTGACCTTTAAGGGAATACCAGAGAATTTTTTGCCGGATATTAAAGTTTTGGTGAATTCAATCAAGGGAAAACCGTATGTGAAATCTGTTGCACAAAATGATAGAAGAGCCGTCCTCGCTTACATGGCTCAAAAAGGGTATCTTTATGCCGAGGCTGAGGTTCATATACAAAAGGAAACAAAAAGTAATATCTGCATCATTGATTTTCGAATTGTGCCTGAAAAAAAGGTGGTAACAGGCGGAGTAATGGTCTTTGGCAACCTGAGGACAAAAGATGAGGTGATCTTGCGCCACAATCCCTTGGAAAACGGGAAACCCGTATCCTTGAATGCATTTGGGGAATACCAGAAAACCGTTCGAAATATCAATGCCGTTGAAAGGGCTGACTTTAAAGTATTGGGTATTAAGGAGAACAGCGATCAATTGTTTTTCATAACACAAGTTCAGGAAAAAAAGCCCTACTTTTTTGAAGCGAGTATAGGGTATGACACTGCCCATGATGCCTATCTAAAGCTTGGTGTTGGTGATTTGAATATCATGGGGTTGAATCGAACATTAAAATTTGAAGCCGGGATCTCAGGTATTGGTTATGAAACAAAGCTTAGTTTGAAAGATTTTGATTTTTTTCACAAGAATATCCTGGCTGAAGTATCTGTTTATGCCTCGGAAGAAGAGGAGAAAAATCAGAATTTCGGCTCCCGAACTTTTGGCACAGGGGTTGTTTTTGAAAAATCATTTTTAGAAAACCTATCTGCGGGAACGGGTTTTTCCTTTGAATCCAAGGAACAGTATCCAACGGGGCCAAATCCTTCAGAGGATGACATTTATGAGCAAAGGGGGATTTTCAGTATCTCGCCTTTTTTCACCTGGAGTACGGTAAATTCCTTTGTCAAACCGACCAAAGGTATTTTCTTTAATACGTCGCTTGAATACAACAACGATCTGATTCAAGGTCTGGATCATTTCATTAAATACCGGGCCAAAGCTAAATATTATCTGTCAGCAGGACCAAAAACCGTCATTGCTTTCCAATCCATGTTCGGCCATATCCAGAACTTGGGAGATGACTCAGAATTGCCTGATGATCAGCTCTTTTTTTTAGGAGGTATTTCCGATGTAAGAGGGTATGGAGAAAATGAGTTGCTGATAGACAGTTTTGGCGACCCTGTGGGGGGCAAATCAATGATCGCAGGTTCCATCGAGGCCCGGATAGATCTTGGAAATAAATTTGAAATCCCATTATTTATTGATGGTGGTATCCTTAAAAACACCCGACTTGAAAACGTGAATGATGATTTTAAAGTAACCGTGGGTACCGGGCTTAGGTATATGACTCCTGTAGGTCCCATAGGACTTTTATACGGATATAAACTTGATCCGGAAGACGGCGAGGATTCCGGCCGGTTTCATTTTTCCATTGGCTATTCTTTTTAATCCATCTTCATATTCGCCATGGTAAAAAATGATGTAATAAAGAAAAGGAAACTTTGGTTTATTGACATTGGGATGTATGTATGATAAGAAGTTCAGGTTTATGTGTAGGTGTAAATTTCAATAACATTGATTTTAAATAGACCCATATTTTTTTATAAATTCAAACAACAGGATTAAGAAACATGAATTGTACAACCGTAAGAGAAGGCGATGACTGTGTGTTTATGACAGCAAAAGGCTGCGGCTATAATGAAGGTACCTGTCTGCCGATTGTTGACGAATGCAATGGATGCAAAAGAACAACTGAACTTTCCGCAGGCGTATACTGCACTGCAGCTCCGGATCCCTCACTCAAATGGAGAAATGGAAACTGCAACACGGCTACCCATGTTAAAACCATTGCCGCAACCAAGAAGCAGAAAATTAATCCGATTAAGGCATCCAAGAGAAGATAACGACAATCTCTTTGTCATTCGAATATTAAAAACTCTGCAGTTCCTTTTTTATAAGTAACAGCAGAGTTTTTTTGTTGTAATCTTGTCGTATGTATGATCAGTATTGATCTTTTTATCAATTTGATTAACGAACCAATAACATCTGATAAGAGGTGGGTAACATGAATCCAATTGCGCAAGAATTAAATCAGATAATTCAAGAATCAAATCCATATGTTTTTTCAATGTTGTCCGATATGGGGAAAGCTCTCTTCTTTCCAAAAGGGATTTTATCCCAGAGTGCCGAGGCAAAACAAAAAGCAGATAAGATAAACGCCACCATCGGGATTGCCAAAGAAGGCAAGTCTGTTTTGAGCCTGCCTTCCATCACCAAATGTATTAAAGGTGTGGATCCGGACAATTATCTTCCCTATGCCCCTTCTTTTGGTATTCCGGCGATGCGGGAAAAATGGCAGCGTGATCTGTACAAAAAAAACTCGAGTCTGAAAGGCAAAGATATCAGCCTGCCGGTTGTAACCTCCGGAATTACCCATGGGGTCAGTATCCTGTCAGACATGTGGGTTGATCACAATGACATAATTGTGCTCCCGGATATGATGTGGGGCAACTACAATATGACATTCTGCGTTCGCAACTCTGCCAGAATCGTTCACTACAAAGCCTATGACGAGGATTTAACAAGATTTAACGTTGAGTCCTTTGAACAAGTGGTACGTGAGCAGGCAAAGGATAACAAGAAGATTGTGACCATCCTTAATTTCCCTCACAATCCCAGTGGTTACTCGATAAGCGTGGAAGAGGGCAACCGAATTTTTGATGTTCTCCTGGATGTTGCTAAGGCCGGTACTAACGTGGTTGTTGCCTGTGATGATGCCTATTTCGGCCTCTTTTATGAAGAAGAGACCTTAAAGGAATCCTTGTTTGCAAGACTTAACGGTGCCCATGAAAGAATTTTGGCCATGAAGCTTGATGGAGCGACAAAAGAGGATTATGTCTGGGGATTTCGAATCGGTTTTGTCACCTATGGCATGACAGGTAAAAATGATATTCACGCAGTATATGAAGCCCTTGAAAAAAAGACAGCCGGCTGTATCCGGGGAAATATTTCCAATTGCTCCCATTTAAGCCAGGCAATACTGCTGGAATCCATGGCAGATCTACAATATGATAATTATAAGCAGGAAAAGTTTAACCTGTTAAAATCCCGCGCAGCTAAAATGAAACAGGTGCTCAAAGACCCCAAATACAAAGAGGGTTTTGATGTTTACCCATTTAACTCTGGGTATTTTATGTGTATTCGCCTTAAAGATGTGGATGCGGAAACATTGCGGCTTCACTTGCTGGAAAAATATGGGACCGGCCTGATTGCCATTGGCGATAAAAATATTAGAGTTGCATTTTCATGCCTTGAAGAAAAAGATGTTCAAACATTATTTGACATCATTATGCAAGGCATCAACGATCTTAGGGAAAAGTAAGGTTTAGATCAGATGGGAATCAGGGAAAAAATCGCTTCACTTGATATTGCTGTTGCCGGCAAATGGCTCTTTTATTTTGTATTTATTGGTGTGATTGCCGGTTTTGGTGCAGTCTTATTTCATTATCTTTGCGGCCTGGGCATGCACTATTTCATGGATTTAATGGCAGGATACAGGCCAGACCCTCCTGCTGGCGAACATCTTTTGCTTCCCCATACCACAACTTTGCCCAACAAATGGGTGCTTTTGATTTTGCCGGCCTTAGGAGGTGTTGTGTCCGGCTGGCTGGTATACACGTTTGCACCTGAAGCTGAAGGCCATGGAACCGATGCTGCCATTGACGCCTATCATCATAAAGGCGGCTTGATCCGGGCCAGGATCCCCATTATTAAAACCATTGCATCCACCATAACCCTTACCACAGGTGGTTCCGGCGGAAGGGAAGGCCCCATTGCGCAGATCGGTGCTGGGTTTGGTTCCTTTCTGGCCACTAAATTCGGTCTGTCTGAAAGGGAGCGCCGAATCATGATGGCTGCCGGTATCGGGGCAGGCGTTGGTAGTATATTCCGAGCGCCTCTGGCTGGTGCACTTTTTGCCGCAGAAGTCCTTTACAGGGACCCGGATTTTGAATCCGAGGTCATTATCCCTGCCGGGATTTCTTCGGTGGTTGCCTATTGTATTTTTTGCCTGATTTTCGGTTGGGGATCTTTGTTTGACTCCCCTGATTTCAAGTTCCAGAATCCTCTGGAACTCGGGCCCTATGTTGTTCTTGCCGGTGTGCTGGTCTTAACCGGCATCCTTTATGTTAAAGTGTTTTACGGAATGATTGATCTGTTTCATAAATTGAAAGTCCCCAACCATATTAAGCCGGCCATAGGTGGGCTTTGTACCGGTATCATCGGCTTTTTTCTTCCCTATACCCTAGCCTTTGGTTATGGCATGGCACAGAGTGCCATCTTCAATCAGGTACAGGGAGACCGCTTGATGTTTGTTCTCAACAGCAGGA
>JAAEMC010000372.1 GCA_024225895.1 Desulfobacteraceae bacterium
CCATGGAACATTTTGAAGACGATGACTATTTTGACGTCAGCAGTACTTATTCAGTTGTTTACCATCGTTTTTTGGACATGGAACTATCAGATCACAGGGCCATTCGCGGGCAGCTTGAAGGTCCGGTAAGCTTTGGGTTTAATATTCTGGACCAGAATGACCGCCCCATTCTGTTTGACGATTCGATTCGACCGTTTATGTTTGAGTTCATGGCCAAACGGATTAATGCCCAGCAAAGAAAATTGAAACAAAAAAATCCAAATGCATTTATGTTCATAGATGAACCCGGCCTCCAGTTCATTTTTTCTGCCATGTCCGGTTATGGAGAGCAGAAAGCAAAAAGTGATCTGGATGAATTTTTAGCCGGTATTGATTCCCCAAAAGGGATTCATCTTTGCGGGAATCCCGACTGGGATTTCCTGCTAGGTCTTGACATGGATATTTTGTCGCTGGACATTTATTCCAATGCAGATATTTTTGCAGCCTGTGCAAAATCGGTAAAATCCTTTTTAGATAAAGGAGGTATTCTGGCATGGGGAATTGTCCCAACCGGATTTGAAAACTTTGAAAAAGAAAACCTTGATTTTCTGGCCTTTAAACTTGAATCAATATGGAAAGCTTTAGGCAGCAAGGGTATTGGAATAGATCAAATCGTTAACAATAGTTTATTATCACCGGCTACATGCTGCCTGGTCAACCAGGATAAGGAGAAAACGGTTGAAAAAGCATTCCAATTAACAAAGAGACTTTCTGAGACACTAAGAGAGCGGTATGATTTAACCTGATTTTAAAAAGGGAACCCTTTTTGGAAAATCATGCTGAATTCCGGATTTGATTTTTAACAAGGGTCAAAAGCAGACTTAATGGGTGACCCCTCACATGTAAATCAATGCCTGAAAACAACCGGGCAGTCATCGGTAGCTATATCAATGCCAATGGTGTCTCCGGTTTTAAAACCCAGACGTTTAAATTCATTGACTACGTGTTCATGCCGGTCGGCATTCCAATAAACTGACCAAAGGGGATTTCTCACTGTATCAATTCCATATGCATCATGGCTGCACAGGTTGATTCTAAATTTATGCTTTGCAATTAAAGTGTCAGCTTCCGATAAAAAGATGTCAATTTTATAGAGATTATTATGCAGGGCTTTTGAC
>JAAEMC010000373.1 GCA_024225895.1 Desulfobacteraceae bacterium
AAGGAAAACAGTGAAAAATTGCTCGCCCTGAAAGGAGAACTTTCCGGGGATGTGGGCGATTTATTATCCCATATTGAGTCGCCGGGAAAGCTGGCAGATCTTGTAGCATCAAATTTGAATCTAAAAGTCGCCGATGCCCAGGACTTGCTGGAGATTATTGACTCAACAGAGCGCTTGAAAAAGGTAAATGATCTATTGGCCCGGGAGTTGGATCTTTCAACGGTACAGGCGAAAATTCAGACCGATGTTAAAGATGAAATTTCCAAAAGCCAACGTGATTATTATCTAAGAGAGCAGGTTAAGGCCATTCACAAAGAACTGGGTGAAAGCGATGATAAATTTGCCGAGATAGAAGAGTTTAAGGCGAAAATTAAAAAATGTAAAATGCCTGAAAATTGTGAGGATGAAGCACTCAAACAGGTAAAACGCCTGGAGCAGATGCATTGGGATTCCTCTGAAGCATCTGTGGTTAGAACCTATCTGGACTGCATTGTGGATTTACCCTGGAGCAAGGCAACAAAGGATTTTCTTGATATTGAAAAATCCGAAGAGGTCCTGGATAAGAACCATTACGGCCTTGAAAAGGTAAAAGAGCGGATTCTCGAGTATTTAAGTGTCAGAAAATTAAATCCAAAGAAAAAAGGACAGATTATTTGTTTTGTCGGCCCTCCTGGTGTGGGAAAAACATCTCTTGGAATGGCTATTGCCAAAGCCATGCGGCGTAAATTCCACCGTGTGTCTTTAGGGGGAATCAGGGATGAAGCTGAAATCAGAGGGCACAGGCGAACCTACATCGGTTCCATGCCTGGAAGGATACTTCAGGGGCTGCGCCAATGCGGAACCAATAATCCAGTATTTATGCTGGATGAAATCGATAAGTTAGGCAATGATTTCAGAGGTGATCCTTCTTCCGCACTCCTTGAGGCCCTTGATCCGGAGCAGAATTTCGAATTCAGCGACCACTACTTGAATTTGCCGTTTGATCTGTCGAAAGTTCTTTTTATTCTCACTGCAAATATTTCAGATACCATTCCATCTGCACTTTTGGATAGAATGGAAGTGATTAGGATTCCGGGATATACGCATCAGGAAAAGAAAATTATTGCAAAAGAGCACTTATTCCCCAGGAAATTAAAAGATAACGGACTAATCAGACGATCCATTCATATAAGTTCGAAAGCAATGGAATCCATTATTGGAGAATACACATTGGAAGCGGGATTAAGGGGGCTTGAGCGCAAATTGGATGCCATATGCCGCAAGATTGCCAGAAAAATTGCAGAAGGGCAAAAAGGCAAGTTTAACATTACCCGGCAGAATTTAACCAAATATTTAGGTCCTCCCCAAGTTATTGCCGAGCTTGACCAGGAAGATAGTCAAATCGGTCTGGCTACGGGTTTAGCTTGGACAGAAGCCGGAGGTGAGCATCTTTACATTGAGGTTGCTTTATTTCAGGGCAAAGGTGAATTGCTGGTGACCGGGCAGATTGGAGATGTTATGCAGGAGTCTGCCAGGGCTGCGTTGACCTATACAAAAGCCAATGCAAAAAAATTCGGTATCAAAAAGGGTGCCTTTGAATCAAACGATATCCATATTCATGTGCCTGCGGGAGCCATCCCGAAGGATGGACCTTCAGCCGGTATTGCCATTGCAACAGCCTTGATATCCGCTTTCAGCAATAAAAAAGTGGATAACAAAGTGGGTATGACAGGAGAAATCTCTTTGCGGGGTCGGGTTCTTCCCATCGGCGGTCTAAAAGAAAAATCACTGGGTGCATTACGGGCGGGTATTACCCATGTTATTATCCCTGAAAAGAATAAAAAAGACCTTTATGACATTCCAAAATCCGTTAAAAGTAAACTGAAATTTACCTGCGTTAAAGATTTGGATGAAGTGCTTGAAATTGCATTGGAAAAGGCAAAATAAAAGTGAAAGTTATTTCTCTTTCCACAGCTGAACAAGGGTGCAGCATGGCCTTTATCAATAACAACGATCTTGTTTATGAAACGTATTGGGATAGTAAACAAACCCATTCCAAACGCTTAATGATGATGATCGAGCATATGCTGGAAAAAAGAGTCGGTATTTTACTTGAAGATGTTGATGCCTTTGTTGCGGCAAAAGGACCGGGAAGCTTTACAGGACTTCGCATCGGTATAAGCGTGGTCAAGGGATTGGCAAGTGCCTTATCCAAACCCGAAGTAGGTATCTCAAGTCTGGATGGAATTGCCTGGCGGTTTTATCATTCAGATGTGCCTGTCTGTGCAATGATGGATGCCAAAAGAAAAGAAGTATACTGTGCCTTGTATCGATTTCAAGATGGGGACTTAGCTGAAAAATCAGATGAAATGGTGTTTTCACCTGAGAATGCTATTGATATGGCAGGTGAAAGGATTCTTTTTGTCGGCTCCGGTGCAAGAGCATACAAGGCTTTAATCGAAGATAGAACCAATGGCCAGGCACTATTTGCAGATAATTTTGAAAATCATGTGAGTGCAAGCGCATTGGTTCGTGCATTGTATTCAAAAGAAAACGGTCTTAATCTTTCTGAAAATTTCCTAAACCCCACATATATCCGGAAGTCTGATGCGGAACTGCAATTTGCTAAAAAACACCAAGCTTGACATAATAGCGGTCTATTTGATATTA
>JAAEMC010000374.1 GCA_024225895.1 Desulfobacteraceae bacterium
AAAGACATGATGATACAAGTTTTGAATAAATGTAAAGGAAATATCACTTGAAGACGGTTTTTGTCAAGATATTTCCCCGGAAAAAATTCTGCAAATTTTTCAATGAGTTAACCTCCTTAATAGAATAACAAGATATATTAGATTCTTAAATAATTAGCTACTATATATAGTGGAATAACCGCCTGAAAAAGGTGCTGGAAAATATAAAAAATTCCTGATAATTTAGTATGGATAGTCTTTTGAAAATGAATATGGAAAAAGGAAAATTCAATGATTGAAGATATGATTCCCATCGGCCTCGATGATTACATAAAATTTAATTGCTGTTCAAAAAATGTTTGTTTTAATGAGTGCTGCCGGGATTTGAGCCAGGCCCTTACTCCTTATGATATTTTGCGTCTTAAAAATAATCTGGAAATTTCCTCCCAGATCTTTTTGAAAAAGTATACTTCTATGCATTATGGCCCAGAGTCTGGTTTGCCAATTGTTGAGTTTAAGCCCAACCCGGGCACTGGGCATGAATGTCCTTTTGTGACAGAAAAAGGATGTGCCGTCTATGAGGATAGACCCGCTTCTTGCCGAATGTACCCGTTGGCACGGGCAGTTGCAAAAACGAGGGAAACAGGTGGGCTTACCGAATTTTTTGCTTTAATAGAAGAGCCTCATTGCAAAGGGTTTAGAAACGAAACCAAAGAAACTGTTGGAGAATGGCTGCAAAGTCAGGATGTGAGAATGCACAATAAGCATAATGATAAACTTATTGAGATTATCAGTTTGAAAAATAAAATGCTTCCCGGAATGCTTGAAGGTATCCAATCTGATCAATTTTATCTTGCTCTTTATGATCTTGATGAATTCCGGCAGCAAATATTTACGGGTGATCTGTTGAAAGATTTGAAGGTATCAAAAGAGATGATGGATCAAATTCAAAAGGATGATGAAGCCTTGTTGGGTTTTGGGATTACGTGGGTCAAGTACATGCTTTTTGGTATAGAAATCACACTTTAAAGGATTGAAAGTGGAGATAAAAAAGAAAGTTGCCTTGGTGCTTGGGGCGGTAAAAGGCATTGGAAAGGGTATTGGTCTTGCGCTCGCAAAAGAAGGTGCTTCGCTCATATTGACTCGGTATGACTGGGAAGACAGCTTTAAAAAAATGGAATCAGATTTTATAAATTCAGAAGTCGAATACCATATTGTCTCTGCAAATCTGAAAGATATTAAAGACATCCAAAAATTATCCAGTTTGATCAGGGATAGGTATGGGCGCCTGGATATTTTCATTAATAATATAGAAAGAGGCGGGTGGCCCGTAGTCCATGGCGAATACACGCAAGACCAGTGGGATCTTGAAATGGAAACAACTCTCAGAGCCAAAAGATGGGTTTTTAATGAGGTTTATCCATTGCTGCAACAATCTGATGATGCAGTGGTGATTAATATATCCTCCATTGCAGCTATTGTAGGCAGAAGCGGCCCTGCTGCAGCTGTGTTCAATGATGGGTATGCCGCCGCCAACCGGGGGGTCTCTTCTCTTACGGAAACCTGGGCCAGGATGGGAGCACCCAAAATCAGGGTTAATGAGATCATGCTGGGGATTTTTGAAACCCGTCATGCCCAAGGTACGAGGGGGTGGGAAAAGGCTATTTCTGAAGAAGAAAAAAAAGCGTTAATTAACCATATTCCCATGGGTCGGACAGGGAAGATTAATGATGTAGTAGCAGCCTGTCTTTTTATTATTAAGGATGCACCTTATCTGACCGGTGTAGTTCTGAGGTTAGACGGCGGATATGTTTTGGGTGGGGAAAAGATGTCGCCAATGCCAAAGGGCATACTCTGAGATTCTCATCAATTTTTGTCTTGGATGCGGTATGTTGTAAAAAAGTTGGATACGGTTTTCCAAAGAAGGTCTGTTGGAATGTTTGCTAAGGATTGAGCAGGATTTGGGCAACGGTTTCTTTTACCTTGCCGGATTTTTTGGATATCTGTCTGAAGACCATCTCAATGGCGGCCATTTGCTGGTAAAATGGGGTCCT